>JBDNAO010000550.1:0-2683 GCA_039768375.1 Desulfobacterales bacterium
GCCGGCGCATATCGGGATATGTGTTGGTGGATGTAACGCTGTAGACGGGCCAAAAAACAAGCAAGATGTGTAATTATTTCTTGCCGCGACCCTTAAGACCGAAACCGGTCCATAGCCTACCAGGCGATTCTGATCATCAGAAAAATTTCCCAAACCACGACGGACGCCAGGGCGGTGATGATCCAGGGGAATAACAAACGGATGGGAAACCGGCCGTTTCTCAGGGTGGAATTACTGAAAATTACCAGGATGAAGACCGACAGACTGGTCAACACGTATTTGACAGCCAGAAAGGTATGTGGTCCGAGCTTGAGATAATAATCCATAACCGGGTTGATTTCGACCGCACCAAGTTCGATCAGATTGACAGTCAAAATGGCATCCGCCACACTCAAGACCAGAATGGCAACAATGACGCGAAACAAGTTTGGTCTGTACCGGTCGAAATAGACGACCCGATTCTGATCACTGCTGCGTCGGGCATTGGCGCGCTGGCCTGTGATCAATTGTTTGACGAATTGAAAGCGCTTGTCGCTGCGCCGGTCTTTACCGGAGCGGCGGTCGAGGTTGAAGCGGTATTTCGGATACATTCTCACTATGATAGTCGTCTGTTTGGATTCTGAAACTAATCAGTGCCCTTAATGAAACCGTGGATGGGCACTATCTAAAAACAAACGCACGCTTTCGGATCGAAAAGCAATTACGCCGCGCGAAACGGTGGGCGCTCATCTAATCAGTGCTCAGCCCCGGTTCAGGGAAGACGGAAAAAAGTCGTATTAAAGCAAAAAATATGCCCGTGTTCAATCCCCATCGCCTGAAAGTGGCCTATAAGTGCACAGATGCAGTTGGTGCTGGTGAGGTCATTAGCCGGTTTCCCATATGTTTACGGTCCCTGTGTAAACGACTTCACATCTCTGGGTCAAAAATGCCACCGCAAAAGCCGCATTTCCGGCACAAGTGAAGGGCCGCGGCAAGAAATATTGACCCAGCCTGCTTGTCCTCCGGCCCGTCAACCACGTTACATCCACCGACCCATATCCCGATATGCGCCGCCCGATGAGCCTTGTAGACGAACCTAAATCCGGCGCAATCCTGTGTAAACATGTCCCGCCGAGACCCGAATGCAATCAGAGTTGTAGGTGCTTAAAAACAGACTCTTTATCCGGTCGCCGGGAGGCTGCTTTGCGATTGCCGATCAGATTAAAAAAGTGCTATACTATCACTTAAATATGAGATGCCTTTGGTCCAAACGGCCGGCCGTATCGCGTCGTTCAAGTTGAATGCTCCTGAACCCCCGAATTGATCTGTGAGACATCCGTATGCGAACCTCAGATGTTGTTTTCAGAGTGGTCGAGAACGACCAATGCCCCTTTTATGCCAAAGGCGACGAATTCAAATTATCGGGCAATGCCCTCCTGCTGGAATTAAAGCAGGAAAAGACCTTCATTTCCACCGCCATTGTCACACCGCCCTATGAAAAAGAAACGTGCCGCACCCTCATCGGGGATCTCACCCGCATTCTCACCGAATTTGAGAGCGTCGACCGCATTCCAGAAGACGTGCTGGCCTGCAGCGGTTGTTCAGGGGTTATAAAGTTAGAACCCTGTTTGCGCCATCGCGCCAATGGCATTGCCGGTGCGAAAGATCGCAGCCGAAACATTGATGCCGTGGCCGGGATTCTGAGCAACTTCTCAATATTTCAGGCCCTCGATCACCAGAATCTCTGTGATATAGTGGCCTTGCTGAAGCTCAAGAGATTTGACCGGAACGAGGTAATCCTGAAGAAAGGGGATCCGGCCAAGAACCTCTACATCATTCTGGCGGGCGCAGTGGATGTGCTCGACGAAGACGGCGTTCGGCTTTCCGCCCTTCAGAAAGGCGATGTGTTCGGAGAGATGAGCCTGATCAGCGGCGAGCCGGTGGGGGCTACGATAAAAGTCGTTGAACCGGCCAAAATAATTTTCATAAAGGGACAGGACTTCAAGGAGATTCTCAACAATTTTCCGTCGATTCAGATGTATTTGGCCAAACTGCTGGCTCAGCGGCTGGCCAAATCGAATCTGGCCGTCGCAGAGGAGATCGCATCGGGCATGCTGGGGCGGTTGTCCGAAATGCCGCCACCGGAAATTTTTCAGACCTTGAACCTGAACCAGAAAACAGGTCGGTTGTCATTGATTCTGCCGGACGGTGCCGCTAAGGTGGCCTTCCGTCAGGGCGAACTGATCGGGGCGACCTACAGGAAAAAGGGCGGCAAAGAGGCCTTTTTCGACCTCATGATGAAAAATGAGGGTCGCTTCAAATTTCATCCCGACCTGTCGGAAAAGGAAAAAACCGCTCCTGCGATCGGCAATTTCATGGAAATGCTGCTTGAAGGGTTGCGGCGGATGGACGAGTGCCGCTGTGCGCGGGAATATCGATGATCATCTATGATCAGGAACATAAGGCGAGTTTCTACGAGTTTGGCATTCAAATTCCGATCAAAGACAGCCGGGCATCGCGCACGTTTGAAAACCTTAAGACGCATCCGGTGCTTGGGCCGCGGATTGCCGACTGGTTCATCGAAAAAGACCATCGACTGCTGGATCGCGCCGACCTTGAACGGGTTCATGACCCGGCCTACGTCGACCGGTTGTTTTCGGATGCATTGGAAACCGAAATCATCAAGACTTACGAGCTGATCGAC
>JBDNAO010000134.1:0-7402 GCA_039768375.1 Desulfobacterales bacterium
ACAGCATAGGGAGTTTTTAAAAGACAGACCCAAAAAATGTTCTCGGAGGCAAGCTCGAGGTTTGTTGTACTTCACCACTGACAGATTTTCGTCGTAACGGAAAATGTGAGACCGGGCGCAGCAACCTCGGCACTCACGTGGTTTGCGCCCAGGTGACCGAAAAATTCTTGGCATTCACAAAGGCGCAAGGCAACGACTTGACGACGCCATCGCTTGCGAACGCCTTTTCCGGTCTCAACCCCTGTGACGGAAGGTGCTTGTGTGCCTACCGTTGGAAGGAAGCATTGGATGTCGGGGTGGCACCACCGGTAATCTTATCGGCGACGCATGGTTGAGGTCAAAATCTCACCTGCGGAAACCGCGGCCGAATGAGGTTGCCCGACCGAAACTGCGGCCGGTGCCGAGACGATGACCCCTGAAATTCTGCCTGGTACCGTGATGACCACGCCTGAAACCCTGCCCGGAACCGCGATAATGATGACGACTAAACGATCGTTGCTTGAACCGGTGTTTTTGGCTGCCGCGGTATGTCGCGGTGGCTCGATTGAAGTGATGTCGCGACTTGAAGTTCGGTCGATGGAAACGGTGATGCGGTGAATGGCCCTTGCGAATCGGGTATTTGTGTGAACGGATTCCGCTATGATGGTAACGACCATTTTCATAAATTAGAATCGATCGTTTTTAATGATAGTAGTGGGTAGCAGACATTGATTTAGTTACAGTAAGTATCGGCCGTTGAAGATCGGCAGGGCCTTAAGAATACGTGTGTGAAAATAAAAATTTACTCTGCGACGGGGTTAGACCCGATTGACGCCGAGTTCTGCGCCGTAGGAGACCGAAATAACCGCCGGCGGCCCAATGAGTCACTGGTTGTTGGAAACAGAAGGCCGTAAGAACCGAATAAAAACCAACCCCTCACATACCTTCTTAAGTTGTGTGCGGCTTAAAAAAAATCCAGGGGTGATCCGGAGAGGCTTTCATGGCGCCGAAACCCACTGGGAGTTTCTCGTGAGAGCCAATAATCAGCATACCGCCGCGGACCAGCGCCCCAAGGATCGACTCCAGCGCCAATTCCTTTTCTGGGTTCCGGTAATACGTCAACAGATTATTTCTGACCAACACCACTTCGAATCGGGAGGCGGAGGGCTGATGTCTCGTGATGTCGTGGTGATCGAACCTGATCCCCTCTTTAAGAAAAGGTTTCACGACATAGCGCTGTTTTCGGGTCACCTGGTCGAAGTATCGCTTGACATCCTCCTGCGGCAGTTCCTTGAGGCTCGAAATTCCGTAAACCCCCTGTTTTGCCATTTCGATGTAGGCCGGGTTGATGTCGGTCGCCCACAGCGCGAGCGGCGGTAAATTGGGGGCAGCGTAGCGCAAGCGGTCCCATAGAATTTTGAAGCTGTATGCCTCCTCGCCTCTCGCACACCCGCATGACCAAACCCGAAAAATACTCCCGCATGTGGAAATCAACTTGGCCAATTGCGTGTTTTCGAGCACATCCCAAAGGCGTCCATCCCTGAAAAACCGGCTGATCGACACCGTCAAGTTCATCCGGCACTCTGTCTCGATTTCGGGCGCCCGCGACACTGCGGCCATATAGTCTCCGACGCTCGCGCAACCCAGCTTCTGCATATGTTGCGAGAGCCTCTTCTTGACCCCTTTTCTGACCTTGCGGTACCCTTTCCGTGAAAGGTTGAAGTGATCGAGAATTTGGTGAAAAGACGCGTCATCCATCGGCTCACCACGGGTGGGGCCATCTGTCGACTCCGGTCCACTCTTTTTCTTTTGCGATCCGAACGGCCTCCTATTTACCGCATACTGTCATGCTCTCGGTCAGCGGTAAACATAACCGAGATGCGTCAGGTCAATTGCTCGCCGCCATGGCCTGGATGCCGGATACCTCAGGAAGGATGCGTTGCCATACGGCATGCCCAGATGACCTTGTCCAAAGCTCACCGTTCGACAAAATTGCGAACAGATTTTTATCGTGCTGGTAAAAGCGCTCCACCATGTGTCGCGGCCAAGGACTATTAATGCCGACGGATGCCGGCTGCCAGCTCCGCCCACCATCGTGCGTTTCTTCGATTCTTCCATTTCTCGATACACCGTCAGCCGGTCCCGCGATAATGTGTTGGGCATCCTGCGGGTCGACCCATGCCGCACGGATGTAACAACGGTAAATGCATTTCCAGGTTCTGCCGCCATCGGTCGTACGATAGAGCCCTCCGCCTGTGGCAGCGGTGACGAGGTCGGATGAAGAGGGATGAACCGATATGGAATGCACATCCGGATGTATCATTGCGTCTGACTCACGGGTCAAATCCGGTTTCCCATCGCTGCCTTCTGCCAGATGCCATTTTTGGCCGCCATCGTCGGAAATCAAAACACCGCCAACTTCGACGGCGGCATAAACCCGGGCCTTATGCGGGCCGGATTCGGCGATGGCAAAGCCCCGCACGCAGCCCGCTTCCGGCGAATACGGCAGGAACCAGCCGTTTTTGTCGCGCAGTTTACCGACCTCCTCGTTTTGGTACCACGTCTCACCACTATCTCGTGACACGAAAATACCAGCGGGTTCGGTACCAACGAGAATGATCGCAGGAACATCCGCTGAACCGGCCATCCAGCGTATATGCCGGATGGCGAGGGCCTCGTCGGCCTCACTCCAGGATCGGCCGTTATCGGAAGAACGCCAGATTCCTTCAGCCGTTCCGGCCAAAATGACGCCCCCGGATGCGAGGACAGCGGTCAAAGATTTATCGGTCAGGGTGTGCCCTACAATATTCCAATAGCCATTTGCCTGCGTGACAATGAAAAGTCCTATCGACGTAGCCAAATATAAGTATGTTCCAACCATGGTTTCACCAAAAACACCGAACGGTTTCCGACCAAATGGCTTTTTAATGGTCGAACGACTGCTTTTCAGAAAATAGAATCGAAATTCTTGGCAGTCAACAACGGCTTAATCGATGCCCATTTCAATGATGTTTCTCAAAGTTCTGAACCAATCTGTTTCGGATGCGGCGAGGCTATTGATTGAAAATAATTTTTTTCATATTAATATAACGAGAAGTGTCACACGTTGCAGGCAAGAACCGATTTTCACTCTTTAGGAGGTGTAGATGTTTACCAGCGCTTATCTTGTCGAAATTCTAACGCCGAAACGGACAGATCTGATCGAAGCGAAAGACAAAATCAACCTGTTTTCCGAAAGGTACTACCGTGTTCTCGATTCCGGCTTAGGGCTCTCTGTTCCGGATAATCCGATGGGACAGCCCAGATTCGGTCTTTTGGAAATGATCGAACAGCTCAGCCTGCCCGTGGAAGCGGAAAAAACCGTTATGAATTTAAACACGTTTCACTCAAAGGCAGATCTCGATCGGCTGTTGATGAAAGCAGCAAATCTCGGTGTGACGTATTTGCTCGTTATCAGGGGCGACGGCGGTCCCAAGCTGCCCAAGCTCGACGCCAAAAGTATTGGCGGTACGAAAAATGTGGCCACTTCGATCGACCTTCTTCGCTACATCAACACAGAATACCAGGGAAAGTTTACGACCGGTTGTGCGTATAACCAGTACAGTCCGATGCCATTTGAATTAAATCGATTGACTGAAAAAATAGCCGCCGGGGCACATTTTGTCATCACGCAACCCGTCATCGGAAAAGATCCGAATATCGACGCTTTGCTTGGTTATGAGATACCGGTTGTGATCGAGGCGTGGATGTCGAAGAATGTGGATCTGCTGTTCAGGAGTGTCCGGAAAACCAGCGCTGAAAAGGCCACAGAATACGACCCGTTATTGAATCTGCAAACGCTGCACGAGGCGTATCCGGACAGCTGCATTTACCTTTCGATGCTCGGATTCAAGAAGCAGTGGCGCCCTATTTTACCTTCCCTTTGATTATACCAAATCGAAGGGGTGATTTCAGCCTCGAGAGCACCCGTGCAGCAACCCGCGAACGTTAACGGATGAACTTTTCCCGAGCCGATCGAAGTTGACTTCCAGCCAATCGTCAGCAGCCCGGTAACCAAAATTGTGAAGATGGTCGAGAAACTCCCACTCGGTGTTCATTTTGCTGGACGCATTCAGGTTCTGAAAACCCTTTTCATCGGCGATGATATGAACCAGCATCTTGCGATACCGTTCCGGATCCAGGCTGCCTTCATCCAACATTCTTGCGACAAAGTCGATGGCCCTGAGCTCATGCAACAAGCTCGCGTTGAATGTGATTTCATTGACCCTGTTGAGGATGTCACGGGCCGCACGGGGTGTTTCCTGACAATTCAGAGGATTGATCTGCACGATGACGATGTCTTGCGAGTCACTGTGATAGGCGAAGGGGTAGAGAACCGGATTGCCGGCATACCCACCGTCCCAGTAATCTTCACCATCCACGTTTACGGCTTGAAAGATCTGCGGCAGGCAGGCGGATGCCATGACGGCGTCCGCTGTCAAGCTGCTGCGTTCAAACACCTTGACCTGGCCGTTTCGCACACTGGTGGCACTTATAAACAGTTTCATTTTGTCACAACTGCGCACCCTTTCGAAATCAACCTGGTCTACCAGCAGGTCCCGCAGGGGGTTCAGGTTCAGGGGATTGAGCTGGTACGGTGACGCCATTCTGCTGAAAATATCGAAAAACAAGTATCCCGCGGAGTAGTCCAGATTCCAGTTGCCGGTCAATGTGTCGAATGGTGTGCGCCGCATCGGGCTGAAGGCGGCTGCCTGATTGACTGCTTTCCAGAACCGGCGCAGCGCATTGCGAGCGCCCGTTTTTCCTCCGACCATTAGCCCGTCGGCCAGTACCACCGCATTCATGGCCCCGGCGCTGGTGCCGCTAATCGCGCTGATCTCGATCCGATCCGATTCGAGCAGACGGTCCAAGACGCCCCAAGTATATGCCCCATGGGCGCCCCCGCCCTGAAGCGCCAGGTTGATCATTTTGGGATTCTGGGAAGGTTGAATTCCAGATTTGCGTTTTTTCATTTCTGTCGCCCCAAAGTCGCTTCGCCCACGGCGGCGCCCAGGGCTATTTGCGTGACGATATCCAATGCTGAGCAACCTCTTCAGTTCGCGTTAAACTGTAAAGTTATAGTTTCTATAATTAAGCACACGTTCTGATTTGTCCAGGTCACGGTCGTCGTTGTACCGAAACGGTTTTTGATTTGACACAAAATCTCGGTTGAGGGAAAAAGAGTGTGATTAAAGATCAATTGATTCCTTGACCATTCAACGATTAAACAAAAGCGTACTGAAAGCAAATGCGATGCGACCGAAGCTGGGAATGGTTGCCTTATTGGGCCTTATTCTTTCGGTATCTCTTATTTTCCTTGACGATACATCCGGTGGCTTTAACCCGGAGGACAAAAGATTTTTTTCGAGCGTACCGGGCATCGCGGCTCCTTCTGAGAGCGCGGTTCAAGATTCTATACAAAATCAATCTGAAGACCACTCAATGCGCTGGTTTTTTAGTGATACGCAAGGATCGCTCAAGGGCGTTGCCTTGGTGATTCACGGTCTTAATTTGCGGCCCGACAGGATGCAGCCCATCGTAACAAAGCTGACCGAATCCGGTATCGATGTTCTGGGGTTATCCCTTCGCGGACATGGCGAAAACTATCACCACGGCAATGGCATCGATGAAGATACGGCAAGATTAGACGCATTTAAGAGCGTATCATATCGGTTGTGGATGAATGAAGCCTACCTGGCCTATTTGCAGCTTAAAGAAAGAGGCAAAGAAAAGGGGGTACCCCTTTTTCTGGCCGCATTTTCTTTAGGCGGTTTGATCGGATTGGACCTGTTTGCAGCCAATACGGACGTAGAGTTTGACAAGCTGGTTTTATTTGCGCCGGCCATCAGACTGCACGCCACTGTTTATCTTGAACGGGTGTTATCCCCTTTCCCGCGATTGGTCATACCGAGCATGGCCCCCAAAACCTACCTTGCCAATAAAATGGGAACTCCCATCGCAGCCTATAACGCATTGTTCGACGGCCTCAACCGATTCAATCAAACGGCCGGTCAAAAATTAAACGTGCCCACCCTGATTTTCATCGACGAACGCGACGAATTTATACCACTGAAGAAGTTAAAGAAACTGGTGGAAGAAAAAAGATGGAATCAATGGAAATTTTACATTGTTGCAAAAGATAAGTCCGCCCGAGATGAAACTTTTTATCATCACATCATCGATGCGTCTTCAACCGGAAAAGCTGTCTGGCAGGATATGATGGCGGCGTCTGTGAACCATTTGTTGAATCAACCATCGCAGTCGCCTTGAAGATTCGTCTTTCAGATTCAGCGTGTTCGGCTTGTCCGGGTTGGATTTTACTCCATTCTTGCCGTCACGTTTCACCGCATTGGTCACCATCACATCTGATTCTTATCGAAGGTAAACCGGACAGCTATATCGACCATTAGAAAAGGCATTCACCGGGCAGTCTATAATGAATCGGGAGGGTGGAACGACTGCAGAGATAGACGAGATAAAAATATGTTGTTCGAATCAATAACCGAAGAGTCGCAGAAATTCTTCCAAGTCTTGGCAATGTTTGACCCCAATGCCGTAGCGCATAAAAACGACATTGCCGGATAGTTTTTCGCGCCATACCACCCGGGAATGGTATTTGGTTATATCCTCGGGTGCCGGAGATCCGATCTTGTGATTGACCATCCTTAGTACGAGGCCCGCGCCGACCCTTGGTGCGTAATCCGATTCCAAATACATGCCCACCACGCTGTAATTGCGGGCGGTACCCGGGAATACCCCGCTGGTGTCCTTGTCGTGGATTTGAACGGAAGTCTCGCATGCCAGGCGTTCGTGTAATCTTTTCTTGGGTTCGTCCAGGAAGACCGTGTTTTTGGGAACCGAATGGGATTTTCTTTTTTTTCCTTGTTTCGGCCCTCTTTTCCAGCTGGTTTTTAACAAAAAACCGATGAGGCCCGAGTTTGGATTGGATTGTTTTTTGGTCAATAGCACCCTTAGACGCCTGTCTTCGAAAATCCGTCTTTCATTGCCGGTCCGTCTTTCGGTGTCATGGTATCGCGACAACGAGGACTGTCTGCGGTCCGCACCACCGCGACGATCGGTCCCCGCTTTTCGGTATTCCTTTGTTATATTCATGCTTTGCGCCTTTTATCTGAGGTAAGTCGGTGGATTTCTCAGGAAAGCATGTATATCGTATTTATTAATGCTACATTGTGGCATGTCAAGGATGGTCGGATCGCCGGCATCGTCGGAATGCATGGATACTGTCTTGGCGGCGGGTTGCAGCTGGCGTTGGCCTGTGATATCCGAGTCAGCACACTGGATTGCCAAATTGGCTTGCCGGCCATCCGAGAATCTCTGATCCCCGGTTTGTCCACATGGCGCCTGCCGCGTTACGTCGGTTGGG
>JBDNAO010000551.1:0-2521 GCA_039768375.1 Desulfobacterales bacterium
GCGAGCATGAGAGCCGCGGCAAGAAATAATGACCCGATCCGTTTTTCGGAAATATCGATATGGCCTATCATGGCAAAGCGCAAGGACAAGTACCACTCGATGCAACCGTGGCCGGACCGCTTTTTATGCTCTCGGCCGCACTCCTTTATACGCTGCTCAACATTTTCATCAAACTCCTGGGACCTCAGTTCAGGGTCTGGGATATCGGCTTTTACCGCTTCTGCGGAGGAGTCCTGGTGCTGCTGGCTGTTTTCGGGCGCCGGCGAAATCCTTACAGAGGCTGCAACATCCGTCTGCTCGTTATAAGAGGCTGCACCGGATCCGCCGCATTCGTCTGCCTGGTGACGGCAATTCGACTGTTACCCGTGTCCACCGCGCTGGTCATTTTTTATTCCTTCCCTGTTTTTTCCGCTCTTTTTTCTTTCCTCATCTACGGGGAACGGATCGGTCGGTACGGAATCGCCTGCATTCTCGGGGTGTTGATCGGTGTCGGGATTCTTTTTGATTTTCAGCCCGCAGGCGGGCTTCTCGGTCAAGCCGTGGCGCTTTTGGGCGGCATATTCGCGGGGCTCACCGTAACGCTGATCCGGTCTCTCCGCGAAAACAACGGCCCGGTCATCATCTATCTCTATTTCTGCACCATGGGAACCCTGGTGACACTGCCGAAGTTCGCCCTGCACCCGGTTTGGCCGGCGACTCCCCTTGAATCGGTAATGATCCTCGGAATTATCTTTTCCTCGGTGACGGCCCAGCTTCTAATGAACCAGGGTTTTTTTTATTGCCGGGGCTGGGAAGGCGGGGTCTTCATGTCCAGCGAGGTCGTCTTTACCGCCGTCGTCGGCATCGTTTTTTTGGGGGATCCCGCCACTTGGCGTTTCTGGACCGGAGGCCTCATGATCCTGGCAAGCGGGATCGCCATGAATCGGTTGAGGAACGACAGGGGTCCAGCCGGTGAAGGTGGTTCGTGATTCATTGAGGGGTCAGGGTTTATTTTTCTATAAAATTTTTACACGTAAATAGAATTTAATTCGGAAAAAAGGTGGGCACCTCCACCCGCATGAACGGTTGCGAAAGACGGCTGAAACTCGCCGCCAACGGGATCTAAGCCCGGACCAGACCCGTCTTCAAATAATGAGTTCGGATGCAACTTGAAGGTCGTGCCTTTCAAACGGCATCGGCATAGGGTCCGGTCTAAGACCACATAAGCGACTCAGACAGTCAGCCGCTTTTCGCAACCGTTCATACGGGCTCCGGCGCGTCATTTACATGCACCGTGGCGGCCCGCAGGGCAATGTGCGTTTAATTTATGTCTTCCGGCAATTCACTAAAATTCACTAATGACACGGAAGAGTGCCTGTGCTTGGAATGGATATTGCAGATTATCCCTCGATACGTCGCGGAGGACACTATGGTGAGTAAAAATGGGATGACGATCCGAGACTATTTGGCTCGTCACACCCTTTCTAAAGACCTCTTGAAACGGTGGAACGCAGCTCTCAAGGGACCGCGAGACGGCACTGACCCGTTTGCCCGTCTTCTCAAATCCAGTCTGTCCCATAGCCCCCAAAAGGTGAACCGAGCGGGCGCCGGGTTGACGGCCGCGGATTATTTGGCCAACCCGATTCCTGCGCGCGTTCCCACCGGGCAGGTTCCGCAGGATGACCCCCAACCATCGATCCCCTGTGATTCGGCACACCTTACCGTCAATTCACCTTCGGGGCCGGCCGCGGGATCTCTCTTACAGACTACCCCATCCCCTGAGAATCGAGACGATCGACCGTCGCCGGCGCCTGATCGGCCTGACAAGAACAACGGCATTCATGCCGGCGTGGGCGAAAAAGAGACCATTGAAAAATGCATTCAGGAAGCCGCCCAAAAATACGAACTGGCCCCCGAATTGATCAAGGCCGTTATTAAAGCCGAATCCGGTTTCAAGGTCGATGCCGTTTCGGTAGCCGGAGCCCAGGGCCTGATGCAACTGATGCCGGCCACCGCCAATGACCTCGGGGTGACAAACCCGTTCGACATTCGCCAGAACATTGACGGTGGAGCCCGCTATCTCCGTCAAATGTTCGATCTATTCGACGGCGATGCCCGCCTGGCGTTGTCGGCCTATAATGCGGGACCCGGCAACGTGCAAAAATACGGCGGCGATGTTCCTTTTCCCGAAACCCGGCGTTATGTGGCGAGAGTGCTCGCGTCGGTCGGGGATTTTACGTGACGATGTTTCCAAAACCAAAGGCACCGCATTTCTACATTTAACGGTTGACACCAGCACACCTTTTTGGCAGATATACGCATTGAAAAAATAATACAACGTATATCGCCATGATCAGCCCGCCCCACATCTTAATACCGCTGGGCACGATTCTGCCTGAAACCGCTTCTGAGGAAGAGGTCAGCCCTTACCTGCAGGATTTCTAACTTGAATCGGCGGAGTGCCGTTTTCGGCCGTTGGCGAAAAATTTCAAAGAACTCAAAATGCTCGATTTTATGGCCGTGCTGATGAGCGGTTTTTACC
>JBDNAO010000135.1:0-6826 GCA_039768375.1 Desulfobacterales bacterium
AACCCGTAACAGCCCCCTGCAGTGGACCGTCAGACCGCCGCTTTACAGCCTTCTTGCACGGCCGCCATGTTCAGTGGAATCAGCTTTTTCTTCTTGGAAAACTCTGTTTCGACGCAAGCGCGCAGCGTGTCGATGGCGACAATTTTGCTGCGGGCGACAAATGCGGCCAGGGCAACGATGTTGGCCGACCGCACGCTGCCGAGTTTTACGGCGATATCGTTGACCGGCACCCGCAATTCATCTACGTCACTGCGGCCCGAGTTGATGTCGATCAGGGAGCTGTTGACCAGGATGACGCCCCCCGGTTTGACTTGGGCGGCGAACTTTTCGAGCGACGGCCGGTTCATGGCCACCAGATGCATCGGATTGCGGATGATCGGCGATCCGATCAACCGGTCGCTGACCACGACGGTACAATAGGCGGTCCCACCCCGCATTTCAGGACCGTAAGAAGGCACCCACGCGACCTCGCGCCCTTCCTCCATGGCGGCATGGGCCAGAATCTTGGCACTCAGCAGGATTCCCTGGCCGCCGAAACCCGCAAACATCACTTCGCTTTGCATGACGCCTCCACATCTTCCGCTCGATCATATCGGCCCGCAGCCCGCGATTTTAAAAAAAGGCCCTTCGATACCTCAAGCGGTGCGTTGATTCACTCGGGAGTTTTCAATTCGCCCAGCTGATAATAGGGCAGCATGGTCTCCTCGGCCCACCGGAGTGCTTCGACGGGTGTAAGCCCCCAGTTGGTGGGGCAGGTGCTCACCACCTCGACAAAGCTGAAGCATTGTCCCGCCAGTTGATATTCGAAGGCCTTTTTGATCGATTTCTTGGCCTTGTTGACGAACTTCGGCTTGATGACCGTCTGCCGGGCAATGTAAGCGGGTGTCTGCAAAGCGGCCAGGAGTTCGGCCATCTTGATCGGCATGCCGACCTCCTCCACCCGGCGGCCGAAGGGCGAGGTGGTGGTCCGCTGATTCGGCATCGTGGTCGGGGCCATCTGGCCGCCGGTCATGCCGTAGACCGCGTTGTTGACGAAGATGACCGTTATTTTCTCGCCGCGGTTGGCCGCATGAACGATTTCCCCCATGCCGATGCTCGCCAGGTCACCGTCCCCCTGGTAGGTGAACACCACCAGATCGGGGCGCACCCGCTTCATGCCAGTCGCCTGCGCCGGCGCGCGTCCGTGGGCGGCTTCCAGGAAATCGAAGGTAAAATAGTTGTACATCAGCACCGCACATCCGACCGGTGCAATGCCAACTGTCCGGCGCTGGATTCCCAACTCGTCGATGACCTCGGCCACCAGCCGATGAATGACGCCGTGGGTGCAGCCCGGGCAATAGTGGGTCACTTGATCGGACAGAGCCAGCGGCTTCTGAAATGTCTTGCCCATTTGAATTGCTCCATTGTTGCGATTGGGTTGCGAGAGAAGCGCCGTTTCTCGTCAACAATAAAAAGAATCGGTCAGGCCGCCAATGACGTAACAAACGTCATCACCTCTTCCGGCGTCGGCACATCACCGCCGCATTTTCCGTACCATTGAACCGGTCGCTTGCCTTTCACCGCGCGCTCGACATCTTCCACCATCTGACCCATGCTCATTTCGATGCTGGCCACCACCCGGCAGCTTTTTTTGGCCGCCGCCTCTTCGACAGCCGTTTCCGGGAAGGGAAATACGGTCTGCGGACGGATCATCCCGATTTCGATCCCGCGTTCCTTCAGCTGATCAATCGCGGTGCGGCACACACGGCTCATGGTGCCGTAACTGACGATGAGAACGCCGTAATCGCCGTCGGTGTTGTAAGCCTCGAAACGGACCTCCTCTTTTTTCATCTGGTCGTACTTGGCTTTCAGGATCAGGTTGTTCTCGTTCAGCTTCTCGGGATCCAGGTACAAGGAACGGATGAGATGGCGCCGGTCGCTTTTGCGGGTTTCCATGCCGTTGACGGCCCAATCGTTTTTGTTGGACGGTTCCGTCTTCAAGTGGTCCGGAAATTCGACCGGTTCCATCATCTGTCCGATCAGTCCGTCGCCGAGAATCATGACCGGATTCCGGTACTTCTCTGCCAGCGGAAAGGCCATCATCACCATTTCAACGGCCTCCTGGACGCTGGCCGGCGCCAGCACCAGCAACCGGCAGTCCCCGTGACCGATCCCCTTGGTGGCCTGGAGGTAATCGGCCTGCGAGGGCAGGATGCCCCCGAGTCCCGGTCCGCCGCGCATGATGTTAACGAACACGGCCGGGCACTGGGCGCCAGCCATATAACTGATAGCTTCGCTCATCAAACTGATGCCCGGGCTCGACGAGGTGGTAAAAATCCGCTCGCCGGCTGCGGCGGCACCGAAAATCATATATGAGACGGCGACTTCGCTTTCTCCCTGCAAGAAAACGCCTCCCATCTCCGGCAACCGCCGCGACAGATATTCGGCCACTTCGGACTGCGGGGTGATCGGATAGGCGAAGTAGTTCAAACATCCGGCCCGGATAGCCGCTTCACCAATAGCCTCGTTTCCTTTCATCAACACCTTGCTCATCGAATATCTCCAATCATTCGGTCTCTCCAATCATTCAGACCCGGTCGGCGCTTCGGCCTCCTCGCTGATGGTAATGGCCACATCCGGACACATCGTACAACACATGGCACAATAGATACAATCCTCCGGACGGGCGCGAAGGGCGGGAAAATACCCCTTGGTGTTGACCTGATCGCTTATCTCCAGCACGTTTTTCGGGCACACCGTGACACACAGTCCGCACCCTTTGCACCTGTCTTTGTCGATCACGTGTATATATGTCATTTTAGAACTTCTCCTCACGATATCGCCGCCGCATTTTTCCATGGTGGAACGAGCTGCCGCGTGATGGTCAGCAACGGACAGCCAAAGCGCTCTTGGGCAATCTGCGGCAGCAGCCGGTCCGCAGCAGTGATAAACATCAACGGCAGACCACTATCGGCCGACACTTGCCGCATAAACTCATAGCCCCGCAGGATGTCCTGCGGTGTGGTCTCGTCGATCAGGTTGGCGTTGCCGATCCAGCCGGTAACCCCCATGCGGGCGGCGGCCTCAATTTTGCGCTTCATGTGGAGGCAGCCGGCGACGCTGCTCGTCTCCGGTCGCTGCGGGTTGACCACCTGCAGCATGTGATACGGGTGCCCATTGAACGCGTCCGCCAGCGCCGACAACACCCTGGCCCCCGCCGGATCACCTCCGGCGTCGATTAGCGCCAGTTGGCCGGGACGACGGATCACACCGGCGATCAAAGGGCTTAAAATCGGCAAGTCCGCGTGCAGATACTCTTTGGGCGGTAGAATGACCTCGATGCCGAACCGGGCGAGGGCCTTGCGGGCTTCACGGGTTCGGAAATAGGGGTTGACCAGATCCAAATCCGCCAGCCGCACATCAATGCCGCTGCGTTTGCGGTCGACGGCAAGATTGATGGCAATTTCGGTTTTTCCACTGCCGTAATTGCCGACAATGACGACAATGCCCTCCAGCTGGATCTCCATCGCTTACTCAACCCCGCACTCCCAGACGGAGCGCCTGCCTGCCGACACACCGTCAAAAAACACAATCTTAACTTGTAAATTTAATTCATTTCTTTGTCAAGATTTTCAACGGATAAAAATACGGTCTCAGAATCCCACCGTCGGAGTGGCCGCACCTTCTGGTCCTTGACTCAGACGTGAAACATGCTATGCTCACCCGAATTTGACCGGCTCCGCTGCCGCCGAACCGGTCACCGGAGACCCAATGGGCAGGACACCTGAACATAATGCTATTGCGCAAATAATCGATGTCGCCCACAGGCGCACGCCGTGCGACTTCAGGCACTCACCACTCGACACATGAAAAGCGTCACGACCGGACTCGAAATTCTCTGTCAGAATCCCCCGGCCTGGCTCGGGGATTGCCGGCTCGGTCTGCTCTGCAATCCAGCCTCTGTCGACCGGCAGTTTCGCCACGCCCGCGATCTGGTCGCCCGCCGGTTCCCGGGTCGGCTAACGGCGCTCTATGCGCCCCAGCACGGTTTTCAGGCCGAAAAACAGGACAATATGGTCGAGTCGGCCGACAGCATCGACCCGATCCTGAACATTCCCGTTTTCAGCCTCTACAGCAACACCCGGGTGCCGACCCGGGATATGTTCGCACCAATCGATGTGCTGCTCGTCGATCTGCAGGACGCCGGCACTCGCGTCTATACTTTCATTTATACCCTTTCCTATTGCATGGAAGCCGCAAGGGCGTATTCCAAAAAGGTGCTGGTTCTCGATCGGCCCAATCCGGTCAACGGGCAGGCCGTCGAGGGCAACTGTGTCGCCGCCGACTGCACCTCCTTCGTCGGACGGTATTCCATCCCCATGCGCCACGGGTTGACCATCGCCGAGTTGGCACTGCTGTTCAACCGGCACTTCGGCATAGGCTGTGATTTGGAAGTGATGCCGATGCAGAACTGGCGTCGGGCGATGACCCATGCGGACACGGGGTTGCCCTGGGTGCCGCCCTCGCCCAACCTCCCGACGCCGGCTTCCGCGATGGTCTATCCCGGACAGGTGCTCTGGGAGGGAACCAATGTTTCCGAAGGACGCGGCACCACCCAGCCGTTCGAACTCTTCGGTGCCCCCTTCATCGAGCCGCGGTTGCTCGCCGCCGCCGTCGCCGCACCGGAACTGCCGGGCGTCAGCCTGCGACCGGTCACTTTCGAGCCGACGGCCAACAAATGGTCCGGACACCCCTGCCACGGGTTCCAGATTCACGTCACCGATTCGCAACGCTACCGTCCTTATGTCACATCGCTCAAACTCCTGCAGGCGGTGATCCGGCATCATCGGCAGGATTTTCAATGGAAGCCGCCGCCCTATGAATACGAATTCGAGCGGTTGCCCATCGATCTAATCATCGGTGACCGCACGGTCCGGGAAAGGGTCGAACGCCTCGATTCGATCGATGACATCTCCGCGTCCTGGCGTGATGCCCTCGACAGGTTCGTCACCCTTAGCCGTGACATTCATCTCTATGACTGAGTCCATGAGCGCAGCCGACTCCAACCAACTCAAATGGCGCCGCATGCGCTTTAAAAACAACAAGGTCTGGCAGGCCATGGACACCAACGGCCGACCGCTTGAGAAAAACGGTAAAGTCCTGATCAAGTACCAGCTGGAACAGGATTACGAATACTGGGTCAATCCCGCCAACCTCAGGCAGATCGATGCACCTGTCGAAGCGAGACCCGCCCGCGGTCGCCGGCAGTCCGGGGCGCCGGTAAGAACGGAGAAGGCCGTGCCGCCGGCAGCCCCGAACACCGTTCACATTTACACCGATGGCGCCTCGTCGGGGAACCCCGGCCCATCCGGTATCGGGGTCGTATTGCAATACGGGGAAAAGACGAAGGAAATCTCGAAATTCATCGGCAACACCACTAACAACGTGGCCGAACTCGAAGCGATCCGCATCGCTCTCATGAAACTAAAGCGCAGGAACCTGCCGGTCAGAATCTACACCGACAGCAGTTATGCGCAAGGTGTCCTGTCGTTCGGATGGAAGGCTCAGAAAAACAAGGAACTCGTCGAGGCAATCCGTGAGTTGCTATCGGCGCTGAAGGACGTGACACTCATAAAGGTTCGCGGCCATTCCGGGCAAGAGCAAAACGAGCGCGCCGATCAGTTGGCCCGCGCCGCCGCCGTGTCCGGCGGCCGGGGATGCCCACCTTAATAAGACCTGAAGAACTAAAAAAAGGTAACCGACAGGGTTGCAAAGTCCGATGCGCTTCAAACCACCTAATTGTAAGCGTTTACAGGGTGCCGCAAATGCAAGGCGTCGGGCACGCAGACGTACTTTCGTACTTCAAGTGCCCGACAACAAAGCAGATGCGGTGCCCTGTGAACGCTTACAAAAAAAGAGCCCCACCATGGCGGCAGAGCTCTGTCGGTCAGATAAGCCGGCTAAGCCTCTTTCAAGCCCTTGATCTCATCTTTGAGTTCGTCGATTTCCTTTTTATATTGCTCAACCTCGTCGTCCTTTGCCGATGAGGACTCGAAGGACGGCTCGTCTTTTTTCCAAGTATCCTTGAGTTCATCAAAGCCAAGATAGATGGCCAGCCCGCCGCCAAGCAGGAGCATAATCGGAATGATGCCGGCCAAGACCATCAAAAATTCGCTCCACCAAATCCCCAGGCCGATCAGTCCCAGTGCCGCCGCAACCGCCCCACCGATTAACGTTTTCATAAAAACCCTCCTCTTTTTTTTTGTGTTCACACCAGGTATTGTTTCTATTTTTGAGCGGTTACTTTAATACCGCTTACATCGTAGGTCAAATAAAAATTTTCGACAAGAAGCGGCACTTCCCGTCAATCGGATGGTAACGGGCCGTAATTGCACAAAAGTCTAAACGGCCTGCCGCTGCAAACGAGAAAACTCTGCGGTCATTAACACAGTTTGGTGGTCAAGACAAGTCTCTTTGACGTATCAAACAGGGACGGTATCCTTTTTTACGAGGCCGTCCTGCCTTTCGCTGCCACGGGCACCGGAATCAAATAAAAGATTGCAAATAAGTTTTCATTTTGGTAGTAAATTTTATTTTTAATTGTAACTAGTTAAATGAAAAATACGACCGTCAACACCATGTCGTCCACGGTCGCATTGCATTGTTATCGGACATCAATCGGGGTCTCTGAGGTGTTGAAATTATGGAATGTTGGATCATTGGGCACAAAAGCAGAAATAGAGTTCTATAAGGATAAAATACCTTAGAACCCATTATTCCAATATTCCAGCACTCCAATTGCCATCATTTTATTTTTCCATTATGTTTCGAACACACCCCTTCAAGA
>JBDNAO010000136.1:0-6050 GCA_039768375.1 Desulfobacterales bacterium
ACCCCGATGGTAGTGGGCAGCTTGATGAAACGGTAGTTGATGTAGCTGAACACGGCTGAAAGCGTGATCAATACGGCCAGGATGTTGAACAGTTTCATAAATTCCAACCCTGCAGGTAAGGGGCAATGTTTTTCGTGTGGTATATATCGAAATGGAACTGGTGGCAAAGGTTCGTTTCAAACAAAGCCGGAAGAGACACCCCTCCAACGGGCTGTAAAATATCCGACAATCAATTTTGGTGGGCACACGCCTATCCGAAGGCGGGGACAGGGGTCCCTCTTCGGCCGCCGATCCGCAAGAGATTCCCGCCAGGGAACTGAGCCCTTGAACCCATTATGGGGGTGGATCGAGGGGGGGCAGGCAGCGCTTGTATAAACCACGGGCCTGTTTTAGCTAGTGCCCATCCACGGTTTCATTAAGGGCACTGATTAGTTTCCGATCCAGAAAACGCCATTTTCTGCAAGTTCAAGGAAATCAAGGAATTGTGCGGAGGCGTACTCGTGTACGCCGCACAAGCGATTCCGCCGATTGACGCCGAAATTGCTGAAAAGGGCCATTTATGGACGGAAACTAGCTATTGATAATGAGTGTCATTTATTGTTTATTGGTTTAGAATGAACCTGCTATATTCGTTAAATACCGTGTGATGAAATTGCCTCTGTTGGGCGAGGCTGTCCGGTTTCATGTTTAGAGTCTCAGATCGTCACTTCTCCGCAAGATGCGAAGATGTGTTATTAAAGAGAGACCACTTGATTCATCGGGAATGGGGTTATCGGTTTCACGTGTCAGCAAACCCCAAATCCTGAAACCCGAAACCTGAAACCTCGTGTGAAGCTACGCCTAAATGGCACAGTTTCTTTCTTGATCAGAGTGGTCGCTCACGGCCAGAGGCGGCGCTGAACGCTGATTTGGTTACGGCCGAAGGCCTGCATTGGGGAATAACTGTTTAACGTCAATGACGAAATCCGAGTCTACCAAACCAAACCTCAAGAAACAGCAGACCGGCACGCTCGGCACCTTCGCCGGCGTGTTCACTCCCAGCATCCTGACCATCCTCGGCATCATTCTCTTTCTGCGCCTCGGGTTCGTTGTGGGCAGCGCCGGATTGGGGCGGGCGCTGTTGATCCTGGCTCTGGCCAATGGCATATCGGTCCTGACCTCGTTTTCGCTGTCGGCCATCGCCACCAACCTGCGGGTCAAGGGCGGCGGCGATTACTACCTGATATCCCGCACCCTCGGGCTGCAATTCGGTGGCTCGATCGGAATCGTGCTCTATCTGGCCCAGTCGGTGTCGATCGCGTTCTACTGCATCGGCTTCGGGGAAGTCATTGCCGAAATGACCGGTAGTCGTTGGCCGTACATGCCCCAGGTCATATCCGCCGCCGCGGTGGCATTCCTGTTCATCTTCGCCTGGTTGGGTGCGGATTGGGCCACCCGTTTCCAATTCGTGGTGATGGCGATTCTGGGGGCCGCCCTGGCCTCCTTTTTCGTCGGCGGCATCGGGCGTTGGGACGGAACCCTTCTGGCCGCCAACTGGTCGACCCCGACGAACGGTCCGGGCTTCTGGGTGATCTTTGCCATTTTCTTCCCCGCGGTCACCGGTTTCACCCAGGGGGTGAGCATGTCCGGGGACCTCAAAGACCCCGGTCGCAGTTTGCCGCTGGGCACATTTGCGGCCGTGGGCCTGTCAATCGTCGTTTACTTCATTTCGGCATTTCTGCTGGCCGCCGCTTTGCCCCAGAAAACCCTGGCTCAAGATTACGGCGCCATGGGCAGCGTGGCCCTTTTCCGCGGACTGATAACAGCCGGCGTGATTGCCGCCACGCTTTCCTCGGCCATGGCTTCTTATCTCGGTGCTCCCCGAATATTGCAGTCCCTGGCCTCCGATCGCATTTTTCCTTTTCTAAACCCGTTTGCCAAGGGTTATGGCCCGGCGAACAACCCCCGGCGCGGGGTGCTCCTGTCGACCGCCATTGCCTTCGGGACCATCGGTATCGGGCAGCTGAACCTGATTGCCCCTCTGGTTTCGATGTTCTTTCTCATTTCATACGGCCTGCTCAATTACGCCACCTTTTACGAAGCCCGCTCTGAAAGCCCCTCATTTCGCCCGCGGTTTCACTGGTTCGATGCCCGTGCCAGCCTGGTGGGAGCGCTGGCCTGTTTAGGCGCCATACTGGCGATCGATCCGCTGCCCGGCGTTGCGGCTCTGGCCATCCTGTCTGCCATCTATCTTTACCTGAAGCAAAAAGCCGGGTCACCGCGCTGGGCCGACAGCCGGCGGTCGTATCACCTGCAGAGAATTCGGGTGAACCTTCTGGCAGCGGCTGCAGAATCCGAACATCCCCGCTATTGGCGTCCGCAGATGTTGGTTTTTGCCGATGAGTCCGAACAACGGCAGGTCCTGCTGCGATTTGCCGCCTGGATCCAGGGCCGAAGCGGATTTACGGCCGCAGTGAGAATACTCACCGGTCAGACGGCCCGGCTGCGCATGGAGAAACAAAGCGTTGAAGATGAATTGAAGGCCGACATCCGCGAAAGCGGCCCCGAGGCTTTTCCACTGGTTGTGCTGGCCGGCGACCGCAAAGATGCCGTCCAGGTGCTGGTGCAGTCCTTCGGGATCGGTCCGCTGCACGCCAATACCGTGCTGCTGAACTGGCTCAGCGACACGCCCGACACCCCGGAGCATTACATGGCTGCGGTTTACGGCCGCAGCCTCAGGGAGGCGTACCGATTTGGGTGCAACCTGATCATCATGGATGCTACGTCCGCGGAATGGAATAATTTGAAGGAAATACCGGCCGGAAAGCGCCGGATCGATGTCTGGTGGCAGGATGATGCCACCGGCAACCTCATGCTTCTTTTGGCTTATCTGATAACCCGCAACGAGGAATGGGAAGGCGCGGCGATCCGGTTGCTGGCGGTTCGAGACGACAGCCTTGCTGAAAGCCCCACGGAGGAGACTCTGCAGCAAAGGCTGGAGGAGGTGCGCATCGACGCCATTCCCCTGGTGGTCGACAACTCTGACGCCGATACGGTGATCGAGACCTCCCGGGACGCATCCCTTGTTTTTCTGCCCATGCGGCTGCGCGATCTTACGTCGATCAGCGCTTTCGGCAGTTCCCCGGAGGACCTCTTCAGTCATCTGCCGCTGACGGCCCTGGTTCTGGCGGCCGAAACGATCGAACTGGATGCCGAACCGGAGGAAGGCGAAGCCGCCGAGCGCGCCAATGCCCTCGACGCCCTTTCCGATGCCGAAAAAAAGGCTGAAAAAGCCCGGAAAGAAACCGAAAAAGCTGCCGTAACCGCCCAAGCGCTGACCGACAAGCTTAAAAAAGTCCAATCATCGATAACCTTGCAGGAGGACGAATCGTCCCTTGTCGACCTCATGGCCGAAATACATGCGGTTGAGAAGGAGCTGGAAGAAAAAAAACGCCGCCTGGCAAAGGAAAAGGCCAAGGCAGAGAATGCCGCCCGCGAGGCGGAGGCTCTGGGTGCGAAGGATCCAGAGACGCCCATCGATCAGGATCCCTGATCTCGGGAGATTCGTTATGCCATTGGGGTATTTAGATGGCGCCTTTTATAACCATTTTTTGTGCTTGAACCAGGCCAGCATACCCAGGAAAATAGAAATGAAGATTACCCACAGTGCCGGATAGGCCCAGTGCCACTTGAGTTCCGGCATATATTCGAAGTTCATTCCGTAGATACCGGCGATAAAGGTTAGAGGAATGAAGATGGTGGCCATGATGGTGAGCATTTTCATGATTGTGTTCATGCGGTTGCTGATGGTCGAAAGATAGATATCCAGCAGGCCCGCCATGAGGTCACGGAAAGATTCGATGGTGTCGATGATCTGAATCGTGTGATCGTAGACATCGCTGATGAAAACGTCAACCGACTTATCGATCAGGGGAGACTCTTCCTTAACGAGCCTGTTCAGCAGTTCGCGAATCGGCCAGACTTGTTTTCGGAAGAAAATGACGTCTCTTTTCATGGCATAGAGGTGCTGCAGGCTCTTCGGCG
The DNA here is from genome assembly GCA_039768375.1 of Desulfobacterales bacterium. Lineage (GTDB taxonomy): Bacteria > Desulfobacterota > Desulfobacteria > Desulfobacterales > SG8-13 > JARFQH01. The sequence goes on from JBDNAO010000136.1 coordinate 4,024, forward strand.
TGGGATCGGAAAGGAGTTCGGCTTCCAAATCTTCGATTTTTTCTCCGAATGTTTCGAGGACGAGGAAGTAATGATCGACCACCGCATCGATCAGGGCATAGGCCAGATAATCACAACCGGCCTTGCGGATGCGGCCCTTGCCTTTTTCTATCCGCTCCCGTACGGGAGCCATTACATCTCCCGGGGCCTCCTGAAAAGAAATCAGAAAATTCGACCCCAGCACAATGCTGACCTGTTCGGACTCGATTTGGTCCATGCCGTCTCGGTACGACAGCATCTTGAAAACAATATAGATATAGTTGTCGAATTCATCGGCCTTGGGACGCTGGCCAATGTTGACAATGTCTTCCTGGGTCAGGGGATGGATGCCGAACCGCCTGCCGACGGATTCGATCAACGCGATGTCGTGCAAGCCGTCGATGTTAATCCAGGTCACGGCCGGCGAATCCCTGAGAGGCAAGACTTCTTCTATGGAGTCGATTTCCCTTTTTAGATAGTGATCCTGATCGTAAGCGATGAGGGTTATGCGGCTTTTTGCGCTTTTATTCTCGGGTGCGGGGACTAGTGTTCCGGGTGACGTACCCGGAGCATGCGCAGGTTTTTTGATAAAGCGGGTCAGCGTGCGCCTTGCCTGGCCGACTCCCTGTGTCACCCGTCTGATCGGATTTTTTAGCGTCGGTGTTTCCTTCATGTAGTTTCTTCTAGTTCCTGACATCACTTTTTAGGGGACAGCCTAAGGGCTCACTCAAAAATAACGTCACATTTCGGACGGCGATGCATCCCGTCCGGCCGCTTTACAAAAACTCGGAATATCCAGATATTCCGGCGTTTTCGCGCCTTGCTGGCCGGGCGCTTCAACTCCCCAAATTGCGAATTTAATATTTCGTGAACCCTAACGCAGAATTGAGCTGCGCTTAACAGGTTTCTAAAGCTCTCAATCAGGGAAAAACAAATAAACATCAAAAACTTGCCAAAATCGCGAATCATTAGGTGTCAGGCGCAAATGAAATGTTATGAATTTTTCTCTTTTTTAATGTTTTTATGTCAAGTTCATCCTTTTCTCTGCCGGTTGCCATTTTATTCTTGATAAGCTTGTCTAAGGATATAACAGGTAGCATTAAACCTTCGACTTCAACTGTAATTTTATCCTCATCGGCTTCTTCAAAGGTAACTCCATCAATCTTCGTAATAATGTCAATTCTACGCGGAATCACACCAATTTGAACAATGATGCCTTCCATTGAAAAGTCATCGATTTCAATTTGCTCAAGAGGTGCACCGAACCGTGACAATGCTTTGTATAATTTTCTTGAATTAGTATTATTTGGTTTTACCCAAATATCGATATCCCCAGTTGCTCTCGGATATCCGTGTGCTCCTAATGCGTATGCACCAACTATTATGAAATCAACTTGTTCTTCTGACAATAATTGCAACATCTCTTTGTAATCTTCGTTTAACATCTTGCTCCTTTACAAATGACCAAGTGTCTTTGGTAATTTCCCAAATCATAGAGATTAAATCATGTCTTTTCGCCTCAACATATCCATCGTATATATCTTCATCCATATATATTTTTTTTGCCACTTTTCTGTTCATCTTCATTTAAAAGTCGTCTCCAATATAATTTAAGATGCATAACGTCGCAAATAGATGGAAAAATTTTTTCAAGCAGTGTCGCGGTGGTCTTGCAACGCTCATGAATCATTACGCAAATGTCGCCAAGAGTCAAAAGTTTTTTGAGTCACCTGCCGTGGCATGACGCTGTCTGGAGGAATCTGCGATTGATTTGGGGATTGGTATGTCAGGTAGAAGGAACAAACGGGGTCTTTGCTTTTAGGACTTGAAAACGGCCGAGGGTCTGTCCGCAGCAAAAATCGAGGCCTATTTCACCCGGGAGTAGGGAATTGTCGCCAGCGCCCGGAACCTTAGGGTCGCGGCAAGAAATAATTACACATCTTGCTTGTTTTTTGGCCCGTCTACCGCGTTACATCCACCAACACATATCCCGATATGCGCCGGCGGAT
>JBDNAO010000552.1:0-14369 GCA_039768375.1 Desulfobacterales bacterium
ATCCGCCGGCGCATATCGGGATATGTGCCGGCGGATGTAACGCAGTAGACGGGCCAACAGACAAGCAAGATGTGGATTTATTTTTTTCTGGGGCCCTAAGGTAACACTATAGCGTATTAATGCATCTATATGGGTAGAAAGAGAACCAGTTTGATCAGGGCAGGAATTTACAAATGAATCGAGACGCCACCCTTATCGAAAAAACTCTCGATGGCCAATCTGAGGCATTTGCTGAATTGGTAAAAAAATACCAGCTGCCAGTCTATGCCATAGCCTTGCAACGAACAAGATCGGCGGTAGCAGCGGAAGAGATTACACAGGTTACTTTTGTTGCTGCCTATCAGAAACTCCATCAACTGAAAGACAGAGAAAAGTTTGGCGCATGGTTGCGAACCATCTCTGTCAGGCAATGCGGCATGTATTTTAGATCGGAAGCCCAAAAAGAGAGGATAATGCACAAACTTGAAGTGGGAGACCATGCGGCCAATCCATCAGATCCAAATATCAGCTTCGAAGTTTTTCAACCAGCCCTCGGAATCGAATCTTTGATAGGGGAGCTGCCTGAAGGCCTCAGAACTGCAGCCGTGTTGTGTTTAGTTGAAGGGGTGTCTCGCGCAGCAGCGGCTTCTGTGCTGGGGCTCAAACCAAGTACGCTTAGAAAACGATTATTTGATGCGCGAGCGCGACTACAACGGGCAATAGTTAAGAAGGCCGAAAAAGAATTTCAATTGCACCTTCTGCCAAAAGATTTTGCCGATCGATGTGTTTGCCGCTGTCAAAGAGCGACGCAAAAGAGAAAGGAGGTGATAAAGATGGCAGGCAAAAAAGATTGTGGTTGTGGATGTATCGGAAAGGGAAGGCGTAAGGCCCGAAAAAGTGTCGAAACCAAGAAGAAGGAGAAGGCAAAGAAGTAACTTTGAGGATTGAGGCCGGGGCTGTCTAAATGTCTAAATAAGCGAATAGACAGCCTCCGACCAATCCAATGTCAAAATTTATCAGTTTTGCGAGCTCCGTTCTCGGAACCGTCATGGTTTATCATGGCTTTATCCCACGAAAAAGGATGGAGCTGATTCGGTTGATAGTGACAGCTTATCAAACACATGGGTGAACGGCTGCCTGCTGCTAGGTAACAAAAGTCTGTAAAATCATCGAGGTGCTTTGATAGCCATTCGGTATCTTACACTTAAGGGGGAAGGTTTTTAAAGAGTTAGGGTCTCGGCGAGAAATAATTACACAAGGTTGCGCAGAATTTTGGTTCGTCTACTAGGCACATCCGCCGGCGCATATCGGGATATGAGTTGGTGGATGTAACGCGGTAGACGGGCCAAAAAACAATCAAGATGTGTAATTATTTCTTGCCGCGGCCCTTACCCCCCATCGTTGCCCAATGTACAGCCCTGCAAGGTCGTCCGCATCTTCAGCCACCTTGCGCAAACGGTCAAACGTTTTCAAGTGCATTTTCTTGGGCTTGAAAGGAGCCGGTCTTTTACAAATTGATTTTTTTACCTCGACCGCCATGATGGGTGGGCATTGGTACGTCAAGTTTTTTAAGCCGGGTGGCTATTCACCTTGAAAAAGATCCGGCGCTGTAGTAGGAAAGTGCCGACTCATCAACCGGGAAAACGACGGGAGATGGCCTTGAAATCAACAAAGGAGATCTCACCATGGGAAAAGGTGACCAACGCTCAAAACGTGGAAAAATTCACCGGGGAACTTTCGGTAAGAGCCGCCGCAAGAAAAAAGGCACTCAGAAAGAAGCGAAAAAGTAACACATCACTCTTGAACCGTGCGTTTTTCAACCGAGACACCCTTACCGTCTCCAGGGAGCTGTTAGGGAAAAGACTGGTGCGATATAGCCGGGGTCAGCGGTTGAGCGGAATGGTCGTGGAAACCGAAGCTTACCTTGGGGCGGACGACAGCGCCAGCCATGCATTCCGTGGGCAAACCCCCCGGAATGCCGTCATGTTCGGGCCGGCCGGCATGGCTTACGTCTACCTGGTGTACGGTATGCATCACATGCTGAACGTCACCACCAACGCGGATGGAACTCCTGGAGCCGTGCTGTTGCGTGCCGTGCAACCCTTGGAGGGCATCGACAGGATGACCGAATTACGAGGCGGTTCCGGTCGGGGTTTAGCCGACGGTCCCGGAAAGCTGTGCCAGGCGCTGGCGGTCGATCTCTCCCTGAAGGGAATGGACTTGACCCTTGGTGAGAGGCTGTGGTTCGAGACCCTCTGCGATGTGCCTGCAAACGATATTGTCCGTGGACCGCGCGTGGGAATCGCCTATGCGTCAGAGGTGGACCGCCAGGCATCCTGGCGCTTTCGGCTGGGTACAGCTGCCTTGAAACAACCGATGCGATAGCACCGATCGCACCGAAATCCGCCTTGTAAAAAGACGCGCACTGTTATGTTTACAAAAAAAAGAGTCCTCGGTGCGGCTTCAACACATCTCAGCGTGGCGGACACGATAAACCTTGTCATATTGGCAGCCGTGTTTTTGTGGAGCGGATGCACCATGCCGCCCTACGATAAAGCCGCCATTGAGGCAAAGCTGCAGGGAGACCGCAAACCGGCGTTTCACAAGCTTTCCGTCGGTGGCCGAACGATATTTTACGCGGAGACCGGCGACCCAGCCCAGCCGCCGGTCGCCTTCATTCACGGCACACCCGGCTCCTGGATGGCATTCGGCGGTTATCTGGGAGACGATAACTTGCGTCGGGCGGCCCACATGATCGCCGTCGACCGGCCCGGATTCGGACGCTCGGGATACAAACAGGTTATGCCTTCACTTCAGGAACAGGCGGCCCTGCTGGCTCAGGTGTTACGGGATGCCTTCAAGGGACGCGGGGCAATTCTGGTCGGACACTCCCTGGGCGCTCCGATTGCCGTGCGCCTGACCATGGACAACCCTGATCTGGTGGACGGGTTGGTGCTGGTGTCGCCCTCCATCGATCCGGCCCTTGAGAAACCCCGCTGGTACAATCGAGTGGCGAACTGGCCGCTGATCAGTTGGGCAATACCCACCAAACTGGCCCTGGCTAATGAGGAGTTGATGCCTCTCGAAGGGGAGCTCTCCAAAATGTTGCCGTTGTGGCAGCGAGTGCAGGTGCCGGTTATCGTCATTCAGGGTCAGAAAGACCGCCTAGTCTCACCAGCCAGCGCCGACTTCGCCGAAAGGGAATTGGGCCATCGGGCCAACATCATTCGCGTGCCGGATGCCGGTCACTTCATTCTGTGGCAGCAACCGTCGATCATCAGCGATGCCGTTCTTTCCCTGCTGGGCCAAGACCGTAGCCGCAAAATATCCTGATGCCGACATTATGGAAAAAAACCATTAATGGATGGACAAGCCAGCGTGCCGACACGATTCATGGATGGGCACGCGCAGCAAAAACCGCTCTTATCCTTCGTCCCCCCCAAAAAAAAGGGTCGCATCTGCCGATACGACCCGGAATATGTGAAGTTGAAAAGTGATGAACGATGACTTGAATACTCTTGCTTCATGTCGTCCGCCACGTTGCCTTCAGAAGTGAACTTCCCCCGAAGGCCTCAACGAGGCATTTTAAGGACTTTCTTGGACATCGCTTTACCTCCGTCTTTTCGACTGAAGGGTTTCTGTTTCCTCTTCCCGGCATGAGTGAGGCCGGCATCAGGAGGGGCTGATAGCCAACTTCGCAATAGGCGGGTCCAAGGTCGAGGAAACTGTCGTTTTGCGAGCGATACACTCGCCCGCGTCGGTTAAGGAGATCTTTCTAACCCGGTTTTTGTCCGAGTTGTTTAAATGATGCTACATTGTGGTATAGCCTGTCAAGCTTTTTTTTCCTTCCCTAATGTTTTTTTTTGCGAGGACTTCTTGCCGACAGGAAAATCATTCCACCAATACATCAGATTGGGTAAGATAAGGATGATCTGGGGGAAAACGGCCATCAAAATGGTGCCGATGATCACCGCGATCAGAAAGGGCGGTAGATTGAACCCGCCGATCCAGGTGGCGATGTCGAATGGAATGCGGCCCCAACTAAAAAAAGCACCCCGATAACTACGCTCCTCTGCTTCATCAGACCCCCTCCTCGATTATTGATCGGTTGTTTTTGTGACGTAATTTTTGAACGAGCCTTTAGGCACCGACGGTGTCGGCGCAGCCAAAACTATTGAAAAAACAGTCATAATATCGTAAGATACTTTATATAAAAAACGATTTAATCGTCCCGGTTTTCCGTAACTCTCAAAAGGCCGCCGACACGTTTATTCGGCGGCGCAAAAGGACAACCCATGGCGGAGTGCAGCACCAGACCCGACAATGGGGGCACGCGCGACCAGATCGTGACGCTGATCGATCGCATGCCCGAAAAAATGCAGCTAAAACTGCTGCGTTTTCTGGAAGCCAAGCTGCCGAAGCACATCACCGGCGATTTGGTCGCCGACAAGCGGGCGGATTTTCGCCGGATGTGCCTGATCGGGGTCGACTACCAAATTGACGGCAAACCCAATTACGGCTTTATCCTCGATATCAGCGCTTTCGGGGTTTTCATTGAGTCCGATACCTGCCTCGACACCGGCCTGGATGTCCATCTCGATTTCACTCTGCCGCGAATCCAGCAGTCTTTTGAGATCCGCGGCAAAATTGTCTGGAGCGGCTCCCAGGGTTTCGGCGTCAAATTCGACTCCCTGACAACCGTCCAGGAAGCCCAAATTAGATCCTTCGCGGAAGAGGAAGCCCGCGTCTACACCATCGTCAGCTGAAACATCCCTAGTTGAGTTCCCGAAATCACCGTTTGTATTTCCGGCATCTTTTTGCTAACAGTTATGGCCTCAGGGGTGCCGGGACAAGCCCCGGGCGACGAGCCGTTGTTTCCCTGACCGATCAAAGGCGGTACGGGCTGGCGGTGGCGTGAAGATAAGCGGTTGCACCTTCCTGACGTTCCCTTCTTCCAAGCGATGAAGAAAACCCGCCACGTGCTCAGCATCCTGCCACCGTGCCGTCTCGCACCTACCAATCGGGAGAGTAACGGGAGATGTCCGATCTCAGAATCGAACGGGACAACCTGATCAATATCAGTGAGCTGATGAAGACCGGGGAAAAGCTGCAGGCCTCTCATCGCTTTCTGCAGATCGCGAACCGGCATGCCGAAATGATCCCGCTGCTATACGAATTCATCGCAGAAATAAAAACTCTCTGCGGTTGCACCGCCGTCGGCGTACGGATACTCGATCGCAACGGCAACATACCCTTTGTGGCCTACACCGGCTTTTCACGCCGGTTTTACGAAACCGAAAGCCCGTTGTCGATTCGAAACGGCGACACCGCGTGCATTCGCGTCATCTGCAACCGGATCGATCCAACCCTTCCCTTTTACACGCCGGGCGGCTCTTTCTTCGTCAACGGAACGAGCCGGTTCCCGGAAGCCACTGCCGCAGCCGGGCGCAATGAGCCCTGCTCCGTTTGCCACTCGTACGGGTATGAATCCGTAGCCCTGATACCGATTCGACTCGGCGACCAGATTCTGGGATTGATTCACGTGGCCGATCCCCGCGATGACAGAGTGCCGCAAGAGATGGTGCAAATCCTTGAGGATGGGGCCATGCAACTCGGCGCCGCCATAAAGCGGGTCCGCGCGGAGGAGGAACTGCGCAAGTCGAATGAGGCGCTCGAAGAGCGGGTTAAAATTCGGACGGCCGAACTGGCGGCTATCAACCGGGAGTTGGTGCGCCAGATGACCGAACGCGAGCAGGTCGAGTCGGCCCTGCGAAAATCCGAAAACGAGCTGCGCCTGCTTTCCGGCCGCCTGCTGTCGGCTGAAGAAAAGGAGCGCAAACGCATTGCCCGCGAACTGCATGACGGTATCGGCCAGGCCCTGAGCGCCATCAAATTCGGTGTGGAAAACACACTGCGGGCTCTGCAACGCGAACCCGCGTCAGCCGATGTCGACAGCCTGAAACAAATCGTTCCTTTTACACAGAAAACAATCGAGGAAGTGCGCCGCATCGTCAAAGACCTGCGCCCCTCGATTCTGGATGACCTGGGCATCCTCGCTACCATCAACTGGTTTTTCAGGGAATTCAAATCCCTCTATGCCCCCATCCGGCTCGATCATACCATCAATGTGAAAGAAGACGACGTACCCGAACACCTCAAGACCGTTATCTACCGGATTCTTCAGGAGGCCCTCAACAACGTGGCCAAGCACAGCCGGGCCGGCCGGGTGTCAATCGGCCTGGAAAAAAAGGGCGGTTTGCTGGTGTTCGGAATCAGTGACGATGGTATCGGTTTCGACCCGGAACAAGTTGTCTCACTCGAGCGGTCGAAAAGAGGGGTTGGGTTGGCCAGTATGCGAGAGCGGACCGAATTGACCGGCGGGCACTTCTTCATATCGTCCGGCCGGCAGACCGGCACCACAATCCGGATTGTCTGGTCCCTGGCACTCGGTAAACAAATTGTTTTACATAGAATATGGACCGACGGAAACTAACGAATCACCAGCCCTTTTTCCAGTGCAAAAGACGTTAAAGCGGCGGCGTTGTGAAGGTTGAGCTTCTTCATGAGATTGGCCCGGTGTTTCTGCACAGTCTTCAGGCTGATACCCAGGTACGCCGCGATCTCTTTGTTCTTGTACCCCTCTGCGATCAGCTTCAGTATTTGTCGCTCCCTCTGAGATAGTGCATCCCAGGAGGTTTCGACCCCGTCATGCTTTTTGCCGCTCAGATAGCCATCGATGACCTTTTGTGAGATGCCGGGGCTCAGGTATGGCCGGCCTTCGAGCACGGCTTTGATGGCCATGATCAGCTCATCGTGCGTGGCGTCTTTCAAAACGTACCCGTCGGCCCCAGCTTGCAAGGCGGCCAATATGTACTCTTCGGTTTTGTGAACCGTCAGAACAATAATGCGGGTTTTGGGAAAGCGTTTCTTGATGTCCTTCAAAGCCGCCAGCCCGCTCATTCGCGGCATGGACAAGTCCATCAGCAGGAGATCCGGGGTCAGTTTCTCAACCCGGCGGACGGCTTCCAGCCCGTCCTCGGCCTCCCCGACGACTTCGAATTCAGGATGGAAAGAAAAAAGGGCCCGCAATCCTTCTCTAAGGATGGTGTGGTCTTCGGCAATGACGATGCGATATATTGTTTCCATCAGCAAACACCGTGATGCTATGCAACATACGGCGCGGCACCGCCGCACCGTCCCTTGTCTCTTGCAGCAGCAACACACAATCAGCCCCTGCCGGATCTTCCATACCATCCGCAACCCCCTTGCGTAAAGACTGTTAAGACGCGATGCGCCTGACAGTGGTCGGCTTGACAGCCTTTTGATTGGTGTTCATCTGTAAATTGGTCTCATTTAACAATTCGGCATCGGAAAAACCTCTCTGATACATTACCCACGTTGGGTTTGCCGACCACACGCCCGATGATGCGATTCCGAAGCGCTCAAGATGAAAAACATCGTACTGACCGGCAAGCTGCCGGACTGGGTCAGTGCCAAAGACGTCATCCTGGAAATGCTGCGCCGCCAAGGGGTGAAAGGCGGTGTCGGAAAAATCGTCGGGTACTACGGACCGGGGTTGAAAAGCCTGACGGCCATGGATCGCCACGTGATCGCCAATATGGGGGCGGTGTTAGGCGCCACGACGGCGGTGTTCCCGTCGGATGCCGCCGTGCGTAAATTCCTCAAACTTCAGGAACGGGAGGACGTTTGGCAGGAACTGGCCGCTGACCGTGACGCGGCCTATGATCTGCACGATGAGATCAATCTGTCCGGGTTGGAACCGATGATCGCCAAGCCGAGCAGCCCCGGCAACGTCGTACCGGTCAGTGAAGTGGCCGGCCGTGAAATCTATCAATCCTACATCGGGTCATCGGCCAATCCGGGCTTCCGCGATTTTGCCATCGCCGCACTCATCGTCGCCGGCCGCCAGGTCGTCGACCGGGTCTCGCTGGACATCAATCCCACCTCGCGCCAGATCCTCGAAAACCTTGTCCACCTGGGATATCTCGAAAAATTGATCCACGCAGGTGCGCGGATCCACCAACCCGGTTGCAACGGGTGCATCGCCAAGAGTTTCGCCCGGATTCACTGGCAGAATCTGATCAATTTCGGCATGCTGCCGCTGACTTTCAAAACACCCGGAGACTGGGAGAACATCGATCAGGAGGATTTGCTGAAAATTGACGACATCCGCAACATCATCCAAAAAGGCCAGACGTTGACGGTCGTCAATGAGACGAAAAAACGGGAATACGACGTCGCGCACGAGCTGAGTCGGCGCCAAGTGGAAATGGTGCTGCAGGGGAGTCTGATCACGGTCATCAGGAAGAAATCTGGTTAACCACGAGCCGTCGGAGAAACGCGAAAAGGTAAAAATCGTTGCGGTTGCATCTACCAGACGGCGAGCTTGACGGGTTGTGGTTTGAAACTTACATTCCATCTTTAAGATCACCTGAAGCTGTTGCGGCCAAAACGATAAAAGGAGGTCCATCATGTATGACAAAGCGGAACTGTGCGAAAAAATTCGCACCATCTACCCCGATATCGGCGAATGCGGCATCGATATTGATGTCAACTACGATCAGGATCAAAAATCCTGGGTTGTCTATTTAAAAAAGGACAAACACGAGCTGAAGACCTTTCTGGAAGACAGCGACGCCGAGCGGTGTCTGCTGGGCGAAAAGTGCGTGGGCCTCGGTATTGAAATCGCACAACTAAAGGCCAATATCGACCGGATTCCGAAAGATCGATAGACGGCCATGAAATACCGCGAAGAAAAAGACACCATGGGAACCATCCTCGTTCCCGCCGAGGCCTATTACGGCGCGCAAACCCAGCGGGCGGTGGAGAACTTCCCCATCAGCGGTATACCCCTTCCGCCGGAGTTCATTCGCGCGTTGGCCTTGACTAAAGAATGCGCCGCGCGGGTAAACGCCGAACTCGGCCGGCTCGACGGCAAAATGGCCGAAGCGATTGCCCGGGCCGCCCGGGAAGTTGCGGAGGGCCAGTTCGACGATCAATTCGTTGTGGATGTTTTCCAGACCGGTTCGGGCACCTCCACCAACATGAACATGAACGAGGTGCTGGCCACACGCGCCAACGAGATCCTGACCGGTCGTAAAGACAGCCGATCGCCGGTTCACCCCAACGACCATGTCAACCAAGGGCAGTCGAGCAACGATGTCATTCCGACCGCCCTGCACATAGCGGCCCTGACGTCCATCCGCCGAAAGTTGATCCCGGCCTTGTCGCACCTGCAGCGGACGTTGGACGAAAAAACGGCGGCCTTCGCCGATGTCAAAAAAATCGGCCGGACCCACTTGCAGGATGCCGTGCCGCTGACTCTCGGACAGGAATTTTCGGGTTACGCGCGACAGATCGCACTGGGAATCGAACGCGTAGACGGTGTTGAAAAGCGCCTGGCCGAGCTGGCCCTCGGCGGCACGGCAGTCGGCAGCGGGCTGAACGCCCACCCTGAGTTTGCCGGACGGGTGATCTGCGCCGTTGCCGATAAAACCGGTCTTGCCTTTGTCGAAGCCGTCAACCACTTCGAAGCCCAGGCGGCCCGGGATGCGGCCGTTGAAACCAGCGGTATGCTCAAAACAGTGGCGGCCGGCCTGGTAAAAATCGCCAACGATATCCGCTGGCTGGCCTCCGGCCCTCGGTGCGGTCTGGGAGAAATCAATATTCCATCGCTGCAGCCCGGATCTTCCATCATGCCCGGCAAGGTCAATCCGGTGATCCCGGAGGTGGTTATCCAGGTGGCGGCCCAGGTGGCAGGCAACGATGCTGCGATCACCATTGGCGGCCAATCGGGAAATTTCGAACTTAATGTCACAATCCCGTTGATTGCCCATAACCTGCTGCAATCGATTCGCCTGCTGGCTTCAAGTGTTGAAGTTTTCGCCGAAAAGTGTATAAGAGGACTGACGGCCAACCGCGAACACTGCGCCGGCAACATTGAAGAGAGCCTGGCCATGGTCACCGGCCTGGTGCCGCATATCGGCTACGACAAGGCGGCCACGATCGCCAAGACGGCCTATGAAAAAGGCCGCACCATAAGAGAGGTTGCAATAGAGCAGCAGATTGCACCGGAAGAACTTCTGAACCGTATTCTGGGTCCTGTTGACCTCGGAGGTAGAAATGGCAAAAAGGAACTATAAGATCAAAGCGGCATGTCCACAGTGCGGGTGCAGCCTGTTAACGGTCCTCACGGAAGAGGAGATGAAAAAACGTTACGGCGACGCGCCTAATCTCCACTTGGAATGCGGCGAATGCATGCTCAAGTACGAAGCCGAGAGGAAAACCGCCTGTCCGGAATGGGACAAGGAATGCCAGTTGAAGGAATAAATTGGCAGGTGGATCTGAAAAATCAGCGGTAGGATTGCGGGGCGTCTGACCGCATCGAAGAGGTGACGTTAAAGACGATTTCGCGGTGGGCGTCGAAGCTTATTACGAAGTCGTCGGGATTGGATTTTGGAGAAGGCATCGGTCCAGAACCGTTACAACAGTCTGTCGCGTCTGAAGCTTTTTCTGGCGCTGTCCAGAACGCCGCACGGCTTGCTCGACATGACCACGCCCCTTTACGGCGCCCTTTTGTGGCTGGGCACTTTCCCTTCACTTTACATTTCCCTTCTCGGCCTCATCACGGTGTTCGCCGGTTATACCGCCGTCTATGCTTTAAACGACGTGATCGACTACCGAGTCGATAGAGAAAAAGCGCGCATGGCCGGCGGTCTGCGCGAGGCCGACGACTATCTGGACGCTGCCATGGTGCGCCACCCGATGGCTCAAGGTCTGCTGAGCCTCAGAGAAGGCCTGGTCTGGGCCCTTGGCTGGTCGGGCGTGGCCATGATCGGCGCCTGGCTTTTGAACCCGGTGTGCGTAGTCATTTTTTTGGCCGGGTGCTTGCTGGAAATCATCTACTGTCTGATGCACCGGGTCAGTCCGTTTCGAATCCTCATCAGCGGCGGCGTGAAAACCTCCGGGGCCGTAGCCGCCGTCTTTGCCGTCGATCCCGACCCGTCACTGACCTACGTCATCGTATTGTTTATCTGGCTTTTCTTCTGGGAAATCGGCGGCCAGAACATACCGGCCGACTGGGCCGACATCGAGGAAGACCGCCGGTTGCGAGCCCAGACCGTTCCGGTCCGCTTCGGCCTCAAGGGTGCCGCGCTGATTGCGATCTGCGCCATCGCCTTGGCACTGCTCGTTCAGCCGATTCTGATCTATTTATCCAAAATCGGTTTTCAACCATTTATGATGGCACTGTCCTTTCTGCTCGGAGCCGGCTTGCTCTTGCCGCCGGCCTTGCAACTCTATCGCACCAGGCAACGCACGCATGCCATGGCACTTTTCAATCGGGCCAGTTATTACCCGCTGGTGATGCTCGTCGTCTTTATCGCTAACTTTCTTGTTTGAAACACATCCCGGAGGTCATTTGCCCATGCAGGAATTCGATTCCCAGACGCTCGCAGAACACAACGGTCAGGACGGCAAGAAGATTTTAATCGCCCACGAGGGCAAAGTATACGACGTCAGCGAAAGTAAAATGTGGAAAGGCGGCCTCCACATGCGCCGCCATAATGCCGGAACGGATTTGACCACCGACATTCAAGCCGCGCCGCACGGCACGGAAGTCCTCGAGCGGTACCCTCAGGTGGGTGTCGTCAAGAAGGAGGAAGAAGTGGCCGAACGCAAGATCCCGCGTATCGTGGCCTGGCTGCTGGAAACCAACCCGTTTTTCCGTCGTCACCCGCACCCGATGACGGTTCACTTTCCGATCGTTTTCTTTCTCGCCAACCCTTTTTTCAACGTTCTCTACATCATCACCGGAAACAAGTCGTTTGAAACCACGGCCTTTCACTGCCTCGCGGGCGGCATCCTGTTCGGGGCCATCGCCATGGCGACCGGTTTTTTTACTTGGTGGTACAACTACATGGCCCGGATGATGAAACCGATCGCAATCAAAATTCCCCTGTCCCTGGCCCTGCTCGTGGTCGCCGCCATCCTGTTCTTCTGGCGCCTCAACGATCCCGAAGTGATGGACGGCGTTCAGAGCGGCAGCCTGCTCTACCTGCTGCTCGTTCTGGCCCTCGTGCCAATGGTCTCGATTGTGGGTTGGTTCGGAGCTACCATGACCTTTCCGGTCGAAAAGAAGTAGAAAGGGGACATCCCGATTATAGAAAATGCACATTTCTGGATCGGAAACTGATCCGTGCTTTCAATGAAACCGTGAATGGCAAGAAAAAGCACTGCCAAAGTAAAAAACCAAAGTTTACAACATATTTTTGACGTTGTCCGATTCATCCTGATACTCTAAAATTTTGAAGACTTTTGTGAACAATGACCTCTCTATTGCCCATCAGCGAATGTTTGATGGTACTATTGAGTGTCCAATTCATAAATGAGAATTTTTTCGCTGGCCAAGGCCGCACAAAGGTTTGCGGCGAGGCGTACTTAACGTACGCCGAAGCCTGAAACCTGCGGATAATCCCGCCTGGGCGGGACCCAGCGGGAAAAAGGCCCTTTATGGATGGTCACTCGCAAACTATCTCCGATTGAGATCCTCTTCCACAAACCTGACGATCGCTTCCATCAACACCTCCCGCGGGAAGGCGTTTTTATCGACAAAGGTCGCGGCGATAAAAGAGTGAGTCCTGTTGATCGGAACGGCCACGGCCCAGTGGTCCGCGTTCAGGTAACCCAGCAGTACGCTGCCGGGTATCACCTGGTCATAAAAGATCAGCTGGCTGTCGTTACGGGAATCGACTTGACTCAATTTGTCGTAACTCGATTTCAATAGGGTAGAGAGGTGCTCCGCATCGGGATAAGTGACGATCGAGTAATACCGTATCGACTCAGGCAAAGAGTGGTTGGCCAACCACCTTTTACGCACCTCCGGCTTGAGACTCTCGAGCGCGCCTCCGTCACCCAGGTTACATTCGGCATCCGGGAAATATTGCAGCAGATTCAGCATTGACTGTGTCGTTGTATTGGCCAGCGGCGTCCCACCGACCGCTCCGGCGACGCTCACAACCGCCGTGACCCTTTGCTGCAAATCCGGAAAGGTTGTAACCGCCTCGAGGATGTCCGGGACGCCCTTTGAGTACCCCACGAGCACCAGGCGTTCGCCTGTCTTGGCAGCGGGCATCGCCAAGACGGCCTCCCGGATCATACTGCTATTGCGCGCGCTGCTTGAAAGGGCCTCGACCTCTATTAGACTGGCCTCGTGACCAAACTGGGCAAGGTGGTCTCGCACTGTCCCTTGAGGGTCAAGGAAGTTTTCGATACATTTAGCCCCGAGTCCGAACACTACCAGCACCCTCAGCGGGGAGCTGCTGCCACCCAGGTCAACCGGTGCACCCGTGGGCGGGGCCTCGTTCGCCAGCCTGACCAGGGCTTCTTCACACGGTCGATAATCGGGCAATTCCCGGCCCCGTTTTTTTGTGATCGCACAGTAGATCTCCCGGAACCGGGCGCGGCCATCGACGACACCGGCCGTGGACGCGGGGGCCAGGATCATCGGCGGCGTGTCGGCAGAATACGAGACCAGTGGTTTGGGGGCGCAGCCGGAAAACAGCATCAAACCAACACCTATAATTACCCGGAGGACAAGATTCCGTCGGAGTAACACACCGGAAGGGTCAACAGCAGAGGGTCTATTTAGAGAACTTTGGCGCTGGTTCATCGGAGTTCCCTATCGCTTGAACGATGCATTTTGTCAGGCTTGATACCAACGGGCAGCGCGCCGACTAACGCCAATCGGGGCTAACGTACAGAATTGACTTAATTTCTAGATATGAATTCTCTCATTGTCAATAAAAATTAATAGGCTTTTGGGGTTGCCTGGCAACCTGTTTCCTTCTGCCGACATGGGCATAGATTCAGTGAATAAGAATTGGTATCCGTCGAAACGAGTTTCTGATGCCGGGACGGCGGCTACCGAATCACAGGGATATTTCTGTAGAGTTCAGTAATAGCGGCCGTATCAAATCGGTTCTCGGCCTGGTAGAATCTGACAACTTTTCGGCCGGGCAACACCTGCATGAATTTGGCTACGTACGCTTGCTTAATTTTGAGTTCGTCGCCGTCTATCCTCAGTTTTTGGTTTAGCATGTCGAGAGCCTTGGCATCGGAGAGGTCCCCGTGGTTTTGGACAAAGTTCATGGCCAACTCGATACGCTCCCCTCTGGTCTTTGACAATCCGGATTCGTATTCGGCGTAAAGGCGCCAAAACGCGTCCTTTTCTTGCGGCGTCAACTCCATGGTCTTTTCGATATAGATTTTTCTCTGGTTTTTGATAACCTCTGCAGCTGCCTGGAGATCTTCCTGGGCACCCGCCACCCACGTGGTCATGACGGCAACAACGATTAGAACGATACCCCCTA
>JBDNAO010000137.1:0-3691 GCA_039768375.1 Desulfobacterales bacterium
AAGACGATAAGGGGCGAAGGCGCGCGTCAGCGCATCGAGGCTGGTGGTGAAGGGGTCTTCGCGTCTTGAAACCGGTCGACGGGCAGCCGGGATATTAAATTTTTTCGGTCAGCTTGCTGGCGTTGGTGGTCGGGACTACCGCCAGGCTCCTTGCCGTACATCTTTTTCTTGCCCCAGGCGCCGTAAGCTTGCAATACAGAGTGTTCCGGGTCACTGAGGAAGGTCTATGGACAATTTGTTCTTCTGAATAGATTTTTGATGAGAGGCGACCGAATCAAGACTGAGACCAAAAACTTCCGCGTTTGCCGATAATTCCGGATAAATGTGTCACACCAAACCGGTGAACTCGAACTCCAGCTTGGTCTGAAATTTTTCGATCCGTTTGAAAATTTCTTTTAACATTTTCTGTTCGATACTGGTCAGTTTTTTCGGGTTGATGTAGTTATCAGGGGCGGTCTTTTCATCAATGACCGCTGTGACCTGCCGAACGAACCGCAACTGCATCAAAAAACTGTAGGCCTTTTCGAGTTCATCATACTCCGCCGCGGTAATCACCTTCTTGAGCTGCAAGTAACTCAAACGTTCCAGCGTGTTGGTCTCGTCGATTTTATGGCTCAGGGCATATATACGGGCAAAGTCGACAATCGGTGTCATTGCACTTTTTATGTCCAGGGCACTGCGGTGCTCGCCTTTGGATTCCACCACAAAGTTGCGAAAAAAGCCGATGGGCGGTTTAAAGTGCAAGGCGTTTTCTGTCAGGTGCCGAAAAAAACCGGACCAGCCTTCCAGAGAATTGAATAGGTGGCGCCGCAGGGAATCGATCAAAAAAGTTTCCCCGAATCCGTGGCGAAAATCAAAAAAGATACTGGCTTGGAGTAAATCCTCCGGTTCAGCCGCGTGGATCCAGGCTGAAAAGTAGGCCTTCCACGTCGCCAGCGACTGACACCATTTTGGATTCTGTGCCATGACGCCACCGGTGCAGAACGCGAACCCGGCTTGATCTAACAGGGCGCAGGCTTTTTCGCCGAATTTCAAAAAGTACTCTCTGACAGCGGGCCCGTCCTTTTTATCGACGTCTTCGTAGACAATGGCATTGTCCTGATCGGTTTTAAGGGTTTGCTCATGGCGCCCTTCACTGCCCATGATCATGAAGACAAACCGCGCGGGTGGCTGACCCAGTTCGTCCAAGGTTAGGGCCATGACCTTTTTAAGTATGGCATCGGAGACCGCGGTGATGAAGCGCGTCAGGTTTTGGGCCTTTGCCCCGCTGGTGATCAGGCTTCGGAGAAGCTGCGGCATTCGGCTATAACGGTCGATAATTTGCGCCATGTTGTCCGCTTCGGTAATTTCGCGCAGCAGAAACAGCGGCGACTGGCCTTGAGCCGAAAGAAGATCACGACTCGATAGGATTCCAACCACGTCTTCCGCGGCATCCATGACGGCAAGGTGGCGGATGTCTGCTTTCATCATCAACATCAAGGCTTCGAAAATCAGGGCCTGATCCGGAATCGTTTGGACCGGTGACGACATGATTTCCATCACCGGTCGCTTGACGTTCAGAGCGGTTGCGATCACCTTCAGTGCAAGGTCTTTTTCCGTAACCACACCGACGCATCTGCCGTTCGCCGACTTCAGAAATATCGAGCTGATTTTTTCCCGGTTCATCAATTGCGCGGCTTCCTGGATGGTCATGTCGATACGGCCGAAAACCGGCTGACGCGTGTATATGCTGGCCACCGGTTGGTTGAAAAATTGGAGGCCTTCCTCCTGTGATTGCAGAGTTTTAGCGATGATGACCGCGTATGATTTCTCAAGCATGCGGCGGCCAAAAGTATCCGTGAAGTACTCGGAAAATGCCTCGAAACGATTACAGATGTCCAGAAACAACTGTTTGGGCAAAAGGTAAAAGTAAGATTTATCCGTCACCCGCATCGTGCGCACTGAAATGCCGTCGTTCAGAAGAATCGAAATGCCGCCGTAAATGTCGCCTTCGGCCAGGATTTCATCCATTGTCTTTTTATTCTTTACCTCATAATACCGTTCTGCTGAACCTTTTTGGAGAATATACAGATATCCGATGCGGGTTCGACCTTGCACAAACAAAATGGTGTCTTTAGGGTAATGAACCATGGTCAAAGCCGCCACGATTTTCTCGATTTCCTCGGACGGCAAAAATGAGAAGGGAACCAGTTGCGACAGAAAGTATTTGGCCTGACCAAATTCGATGATGGAGGCCAGCGACGTATCGAATATGTTCCGACTGAAATTTTCCAGAAAGAATTCGTAAAAGGATTTGTAGCGCGTACACAGGTCCAGGAATATTTCCTTGGGAACTCTGAGTCCGGTGCAGTCTTCTTCGACGATGGCGGTCCTCAGGGAAATCTCCGCATTGAGCAGGATGGTGATCCCGCCGAAAACCTCACCCGGCTTGATGAATCCGGTCGGTTTTTCGGCGCGCATTTTCTCATCGAATAGCGCAATAGACCCCTTTTTCACGATGAAGATGCTGTCGATCTTCGACCGGCCCTGAACGGCGTATGTTGTTCCTTTGGGAAAGCTTTCCTCGACGGCGGCGGCGGCTATTTTTTCGCGTTCTTCCTGGGGCAGGAAAGAAAAGTGGGGCATGCTCGATATGTATTGATAAAGCTGTTTTTCCACTGAATCTCCTCTGCAACGGTTAAAGGTGGAAACCATGCCGGGCCATTATAAGCAAAAATTGCCTGAACATTCAATGCGGAACCGCAACCGCTGACAATCGGCACGGGATTTCGTCTGCGGGCCGTTCCGTTTCTTCATGCACTGATTGGCGGCCTGGCCTTTTATAAAGGTGTCGCGGTGACGATTCCTGAAACACTATGTCGGCCATGGGTATTGCTAAAGTGTCCAAAAGTCGATATAAAAGAAACTTGAAGGACGGCTGTATTTGTGAGATTCTATAAATCATATGACATCTCAACCCCTGTAACCTTTTGAGGAAAGTATTGATGATGATGCCGCTGATGAAACGTTTCGTTCCTTTCGGAATTTGCCTGCTGCTGTTCGCCGTTCCGGTTCATGCCACCACGATGTACGTGAACGATATCGTCGAAATCACCCTTCGTACCGGCAAGAGTCTTGATCACAAGATACTGAGTTTCCTCCAGTCCGGTCAGCGGCTCGAGGTCCTTGAAATGAAGGACAAATGGGCACACGTACGGACGTCAAATGGAAAAGACGGCTGGGTTTTGACCCGCTACCTGACGCCTGAACCGACCAGCAAGATTAAATTGGAAAGGTTGGAAGAGAAACAAAAAAGCGTGATGGAGCAGAACGCAGCCCTGCTCCAGGAAAACCAAAAGCTCAAGGGCGAGAACAAGAAGCTGTCCGCCGCTCTCGCATCAACGGATAAAGGGCTGGACCAGGTCCGCACAGAATATGAAACACTCAAATCGGAATCGGGTGAATTCCTGAAACTGAAGGCCAAATACGAGAAGACGGCCACCCGTCTCGATGAAGAAACCCTCAAAGCCAGCCAGCTCGATGAGCAGGTGGCTAAGCTCACGCGCAGCTATGCGATCAAGTGGTTTTTAGCCGGTTCGGGAGTTCTCTTGTTTGGCTTTATTGTCGGATTCAGCCTCAAGCGCCAACGGCGGCGTCCGTCACTGCTCTAACTCTCCCGAAGCAGGATATTTAATTCGTGTTGAGGCGTGGT
>JBDNAO010000011.1:0-18419 GCA_039768375.1 Desulfobacterales bacterium
GATGCCCCATGACCGTAATCGCCGTCAGCGGCCGCCAGCGTTCGATACCGCAGGTGGGCCCGCAGCGGGTTGGTGACCCCGGAAGATAGTGGCGGCTGAAGAGTAACCAACCTCATTTTCAAGAAAAATTTAAATTCTCAATTTAGATGAACTCGTAAAAAGTCTCAATTAGACGGATTCGTAAAAAGCCCGAGATAAAGGCTTGCGAATTTCGAGGAATGAGGCGTACTTATGGTACGCCGCAGTGACGAGAAATGAAGCGTAACGCAAATACCGGGCTTTTTACGGATCCGTCAATTTTGACAGAAAGAAAAAGGGAATGTATATGAGCCAAATAGCCGATTTACTGTTTCAGGCCAGAATGCTGAAAGAAATTCCCCGGTCCGGTTTTGGCTTTCTCGGGTCCGGAAAAGAATCCGTGGCCGAGCACATCTACAGCGCCACCATCATTGCCTTCGTTATGGCTCAAAAAGAAGCCGATGTGGATAGCGGTCGGCTGATCGCAATGTGTCTGGTGCACGATTTGACCGAAGCGCGTATCGGCGACCTGAATACGGTTAACAAAGAGTACGTCAGCTGCGATGCGGATAAAGCCCTGCAGGACTCTTTGCAAGGCCTGCCTTTTGGGAATGCCTTAGAGGGCCTCATCCGCGAGTTCGAGGCCAATCAAACACCTGAAGCCCGGTTGGCTCGAGACGCGGATCAACTATCACTTATCCTGGAACTCAAGGCGCTGGCGGACATCGGGTACAAACCGCCTGAAAAATGGCTGCCGGCGGTCGTCGAAAGGCTTCAGACAGCCACCGGGCGACGGCTGGCCGAAGACATCCTGCAGACCCCCTGGGACAACTGGTGGTTCAAACATTTGGGTTGACAGAAGAAGCGCCAACACTTATTCACTTTTTTTGGTTCAAAGCACTTAACGAACACGGAGGCATGCATGAACTGGTTCACGCAGACGTTTGCGTCTTCCATCGGCAAAAAGTGGTTGATGGCCGTTACCGGTTTGGGATTCTGCGGTTTTCTCACGACACACCTGGCCGGCAACCTCTTCATCTACGGTGGTCGCGACGCCTTTAATTCCTATGCCGAGCACCTTCACAGCTTAGGCCCGCTGGTCACCCTGTTTGAATTGGGGCTGTTCACCTTTGCCGTCCTGCACGTCGGCAGCGGCCTGATTCTTTTCTACCAGAATTTTAGATCCCGACCCAATCGCTACGCCGTCAACAGCAGCGGAGGGGGGCGGACGATAGGTTCCCGGACCATGCCCTACACGGGTCTCCTGATCCTTGTTTTCGTGATTTTTCACCTGAGTAACTTTACTTTAGCGGATAAAACCGGCACCACCATCTATGAGATTGTCTCGCGCACTTTTGCCAATCCGTTGAATGTCGTGCTCTACGTCCTGGCGATGGCGATTGCCGCCTTCCACGTCAGCCACGGTTTTTGGAGCGCTTTCCAGACCCTTGGTGCCAACCATCCGAAATACATGCCGTTTATCCGGGGGGCCGGCATTGTCTTCAGTATAATCGTCGGTCTTGGATTCGGCCTGCTTCCGATTTACCTGTTGTCCATTGCCTGAAGGAGGTAACGCATGCAGCTTGATGCCAAAATTCCCGGAGGGCCCCTGGCCCAAAAATGGGATCGGCACCGCTTTGAATTAAAGTTGGTCAACCCGGCCAACAAACGCAAATTCGACATCATCGTCGTCGGGACCGGTTTGGCCGGCGGCGCTG
Source organism: Desulfobacterales bacterium (assembly GCA_039768375.1). Lineage (GTDB taxonomy): Bacteria > Desulfobacterota > Desulfobacteria > Desulfobacterales > SG8-13 > JARFQH01. Next base: position 1,737 of record JBDNAO010000011.1, read on the forward strand.
CTTCGGCCTCGCTGGCGGAGCTGGGGTATAACGTCAAGACCTTTTGCATTCAGGACTCGCCGCGCCGCGCCCACAGCATTGCCGCCCAGGGCGGCATCAACGCCGCCAAGAACTACACCAACGAAGGCGACAGCATCTGGCGGCTGTTTTACGATACGGTGAAAGGCGGCGACTTCAGGGCGCGCGAGGCCAATGTCTATCGCCTGGCCCAGATCAGCAACAATATCATCGATCAGTGCGTCGCCCAGGGGGTGCCGTTCGCCCGTGATTACGGCGGGTTGCTGGCCAACCGCAGTTTCGGCGGCGCCCAGGTGTCGAGAACCTTTTACGCCCGCGGGCAGACAGGGCAGCAGTTGCTGCTGGGCGCCTACAGCGCTCTGATGCGCCAGGTCGGGTTGGGAAAAGTGCAGATGTTTCCGCGGCGCGAGATGCTCGACCTGGTGGTTGCCAACGGTCAGGCGCGGGGCATCGTGGTGCGGAACCTGACTACCGGCCAGATCGAGACACACGCGGCCCATGCCGTGGTGTTATGCACCGGCGGTTACGGCAACGTCTTTTTCCTTTCGACCAATGCCATGGCCTCCAACGTCTCGGCCTCTTTCAAAGCGTACAAGAGAGGAGCCTATTTCGCCAATCCGTGTTTTACGCAGATCCATCCAACCTGTATCCCGGTCCATGGCACCTATCAGTCCAAACTGACCCTCATGAGTGAGAGCCTCAGAAACGACGGACGGGTATGGGTGCCCCAAAAACCCGGCGACAACCGGGTACCGCAGCAGATTCCCGAGAATGAAAGGGACTATTACCTGGAGAGCAAGTATCCCAGCTTCGGCAACCTGGTTCCGCGGGATGTGGCCTCACGCAATGCGAAAGAACAGTGCGACATGGGCAAAGGGGTCGGTGAAACCAAGCTGGCGGTTTATCTAGACTTTGCCGATGCCATCAAACGTGATGGCCGTGAGGCGATCGAACGAAAGTACGGTAATCTTTTCCAAATGTACGAAAAAATCACCGGTGAAGATCCCTACGGGACTCCCATGATGATTTATCCGGCCGTTCACTACACCATGGGAGGCCTCTGGGTCGACTACAACCTGATGAGCACCATTGACGGGTTGTTTGTGCTCGGAGAGGCTAATTTCTCAGATCACGGTGCCAACCGGCTTGGCGCCAGTGCACTGATGCAAGGATTGGCGGACGGCTACTTCGTGATCCCGTACACTATCGGCGGCTATATCGCCCGTACCTCCTTCAGTGACGTATCCCCTGACACCGCGGCTTTCAAGGACACGGCCCGGGAAGCGTCCGATAGGATCGAAAAACTGCTGGGCATCAACGGCAAGCGTACCGTGGATGATTTCCACCGACAGCTCGGACAGATCATGTGGGATTACTGCGGTATGGCCCGCAACAATCAGGGGCTCGAGAAGGCCCGTGGAATGATCCAGGAACTGCGGGCAGAATTCTGGCAAAATGCAGTGGTTCCTGGTGACGGCAAGGATTTCAACCAGAGTCTGGAGCGTGCCGGGCGGGTGGCCGACTTCATGGAATTCGCCGAACTGATGGTGATCGATGCCCTGGCACGCCAGGAATCGTGCGGAGGGCATTTCAACGAGGCCTACCAGACAGAGGAAAACGAGGCCAGACGAGATGATGAAAATTTCTGCCATGTGGCCGCCTGGTCTCACACCGGCCCGGACAAGGAACCCGAGTTCCACAAGGAACCGCTTATATTTGAAAATGTTGAGTTGACTCAAAGGAGCTACAAGTGACGAAGAACATTAATTTGACGTTAAAGATATGGCGTCAAAAAGGCCGGGAGGCCGCCGGCACACTGGAAACCTTCGAGGCCACCGATATTTCGACCGACATGTCGTTTTTAGAGATGCTCGATGTCGTCAACGAACGCCTGACCCTGGAGGGACGCCAGCCGATCGCCTTCGATCACGACTGCCGCGAAGGAATCTGCGGCACGTGCGGAGCGGTGGTCAACGGCCGGCCGCATGGCCCGCAGAAGGGGACCACACTGTGCCAGCTGCACATGCGTCATTTTGCAAGCGGCGACACCCTGGTGATCGAACCCTGGCGGGCACGGGCCTTTAAGGTGATCAAGGACCTGGTGGTCGACCGCAGCGCCCTGGATAAAATGATACAGGTCGGCGGTTACATATCGGCCAGCACCGGTGGTGCCCCGGATGCCAACGCCATCCCGATTCCCCAGGAAACCGCCGATCTGTCGATGGACGCCGCGGCCTGCATCGGGTGCGGCGCCTGCGTGGCGGCCTGCCCGAACGCATCCGCCATGCTGTTTCTGGGAGCCAAGGTGTCGCATCTGGCCTTGCTGCCGCAGGGAAAGCCCGAGGCGGCGCGGCGTGCTGCGGCCATGGTGCGCGAGATGGACCGGCTGGGTTTCGGTAACTGTTCAAACGAAAGGGAATGCGAGGCCGAATGCCCCAAGGAAATCTCGATCATCAACATCGCCCGTCTGAACAGGGAATATCTCAAAGCAAGGATCTTATCGACTGTGCGATAGGGTTTTTGATCCGTCTATCTTTTTAAAATCCAAAAAAGGGAGACACTGCAGAAAACCGGTGGCTCCCTTTTTTTGTGCGACATCATCCTGCTTCAACAGATCGACGCGCTGAAAGCACCCGGCAATCGGTTGTAACCAAAAAATGATCTTGAAAGTCAGCCCTCAAATTCAACTTACTTTGAACCAGTGTCGCGTCATTTTTGAAGTGTTTCGACTGCCTTGAGCGACGGATTTGAATGCACATAAGATTCCCGGTTCCCGGTTCAATGTTCAGCACGGCCTCTGGCCTCAAGCATCCAGTTTGATCGAAGAGAAACGTTTAAGTTTCGGTGGAAAATTCCAAATCGCAAATAACAAATAACAAACAAATTACAATGACCAAAATTCAACATGTCAAACCTGTTTGGGTCATTGGATATTGTAATTTGGAATTTATTTATATTTTGGTGCTTGTATTTTGGTATTTGGCATTATAGGCGGGCGGGCATGGGTTAGGTTGGGGAGAGTTGTCGGATGTCGGCGGCCGATTCGAGCGGCAGGGATGGCGCCAATATGTGGTCAACCGCTTCCGGAATCGAATACGCCGATCATGTCCCCCTCCAGACCGTCCGGAAACGGTTGATTTCGGCTGATGAAAGATTATAGTTGAGCAGTACACTCCGCCGGAGTTTTGACCCCTGGCAGCACATCGAAAGGAAATCCTCATGCATACTCACGGAAATAGCGACGGACCGTCTATGGACCAGGCCATTTTCAACCTCGGCCTTCCGGTGGAAACCATTTCGGTCTACCTGCTGGCATGCGGTCTGGCGGATGTCGGCAAACCGGTTACCACCAAAAATCTCACCGAACTCTGGAACGGTACGACGGACAGCCTCGATCAAGGTCTCCGTGTACTCGAGGAAAGAAACATCATCGCTCGCGTTTTATCCGATGGGAAAGACCGCGCGGCATACAAAGTGAAGGAAGTTCACCACTGGAAACGGTTTTAGGGCAGGGGAATCCGGTGGCTTCCTGATAGCGTCGTTTGCCGCTATCGATCTCCTCGTCCCGCAATGCTTTCCGAACGCATTCTTTGACCCGGCTTCCCGGCGCTTCGGCCCTCATGCCGGGGCACATCGACGCCATTATCCGCCAGTTGGCGACATCTTTCAGTACACTCTCGATAAAAGGCCACCGTCGGCACATTTGGGGTTTGACCGGATGAATGGTGCAGATCCGGTCCCAAAATATGCAATATCCGTCTTCTTTCTGGCTGAGCAAGGGCCTTTTTCCGGAAAGCCGGCAAAAGTTCGCTACGAAAAATTCGGGATCCGTGTCGAGAAAAGAGGCAATGGCGTCGATGTCTCGCTTTGACACAAAGGTGCCGCCGTAACCCCGGCAGCAGTCACCGCACTGTCGGCATTCGAAGATGGCTTCGGGCTCATTTGTTCTGCACGGCATGCCGGCCCTCCAACGCTCTTTTCAGAGTGACCTGATCGACGTATTTGAGATCACCCCCGACCGGCACGCCCGAAGCGATGCGGGTGACGATGGCCGGGCTGTCTTGCAGGCGGTCGGCGATGTAGGCGGCGGTCGATTCACCTTCAACCGTTGTGCTGGTGGCCAGGATGATTTCTGCGATGTTTTGCTTCGCAATGCGTGCCGTCAGCTCCCTGATTCTTATATCATCCGGACCGACGCCGTTGATGGGGGATAGGGAGCCGCCGAGGATATGGTAGCGTCCGCTGAAGGCACCCGATTTTTCGATCGACACCATGTCGGCCGGCTGTTCGACCACGCACACCAATTGGGGGTCGCGCGCCGGATTGCTGCAGATTCCGCACGTTTGGCCGTCGCTCAGACTGAAGCACTGTTCGCACAGCCGCACACTATTCTTGAGTTCCAGAATGCTGCGGGACAACTGTTCGACGTCGATGCGCGGCGCCCGCAGCAGGTGCATTACCAGTCTTTCGGCGGTCTTTTCGCCAATTCCCGGCAGCTTGGAGATCGACTGGATGGCCTTGCGGATAGAGGGGGGATAATAGATCATGTCAGCCCCGGAATGCTCAAACCACCTGTGAGTTTGGCCATCTCGGCGGAAGCCATTTCCTGCGATTTGGTCAGGGCGTCGTTGACGGCGGCCATAATAAGATCCTGAAGCATCTCGACGTCATCCGGATCGACAACTTCCTTTTCGATCTGGATGGCCACGATCTGCTGCTTACCGTTGGCGACGACCTTGACCATTCCACCGCCGGCGGTGGATTCGATTGTCTTCTCGGCCAGTTCATCCTGCAGGCGCAGCATCTTTGCCTGCAGTTTCTGGGCCTGCTTCATCATGTTTCCCATGCCTTTCATGACTCATTCTCCTTTATGATTGTCACACCGAGCACTTCACCATCGAAAATTTTAACGGCTTCTGCGACCAGCGGGTGGCTCATGGCCTCATTTCTCAACTGGTTTTCCTCTTTTTTTTTTACCGCACTGTCAGACGGTTCCACGACAGCGTCCAGAACGATTTCCACCGATCGGCCGAAAATCTCCCGACACACGTTTCGGATGATGTCCAGATTCTTGCTTTTTTGGATCATCGATAGGGTGAACCCGTTGCCGCCGACTTCGATTTCGAGGCGGCTTTCCGCCAATCGTCTTGGCCGACATTTTTGCAGATTGGCAGCCAGAGCCGGATGATCGGTCGCTATGACGGCTTGAATTTTTTTCCAGACTTGTTGAAGGCCGGCGGGAGAAATAGTTTCGGCCGCCGGCACCGCGGCGGTATTCGCACGCGTCGTTGGTCCGCCGTCGAGTGATTCGCTTTTGGTCACATCGATGCCGAGCGTGGCCGTCGTCGGACGCTGAATGTCTGTCGGCTGCGAGTCAGGGTCGGTCGGCGAATCCTCGATTTGACGACGCAGGGTGTCGAGCTTCTCGATCAATGATTCGATCGTCAGGGTCGGCTGGGCCTGAAGCAGCCTGAAAAAAGCCATTTCCACGGCGATCTTGGGTTGGGATGAAAATTTGACGGCGGGTTCTTCCTTGAACAGCAGGTCGAAGAGTTGGTTCAGGTGTGCCGTTGAAACCGGGGCGATCTGCTCCTGCATGAGCTGAATTTCATGTGCCGGCAGGTCGACCAGGCGGCCGGTCTGACGACACAGCTTGACCACCATTAAATGCCGGAAGTGCTCGACAAGATCGGCATACAGGCGTTTCATGTCATGACCGCGCTGGTGAACGACATCCAGGCTTTCGAGCACCTTTTGCGCGTTTCCGTCCAGCAGTGCCTGCACGAGATCGAAAATCATCTTGCGGTCGATCACTCCCAGGAGGTCCAACACCTGCGTGTCCTCTATTTTTTTGTCCGAGCAGGCCGTTACCTGGTCCAGAAGGCTGAGGGCGTCGCGGATGCTCCCCCCGGCTTCACGGGCGATCAGCGTGAGACTGCTCCGGGAAATGTCGAAATGTTCCAGACCGCAGAGCTTCTGCATGTGGTCGGTGATTGACGCGAGAGCGATCCGTTTGAAGTCGTGGCGCTGGCAGCGGGACAGAATCGTTGCCGGTATCTTGTGGGGTTCGGTGGTGGCAAAGATGAACAAGACGTGGGCGGGTGGTTCTTCCAGGGTCTTCAGCAGGGCGTTGAAGGCCGGCGTGCTGAGCATGTGGACTTCATCGATGATGTATATCTTGTGAGGGCTGTGGGCCGGCATATACTTGACGTTATCCCGCAGTTCCCTGACCTGATCGACACTGTTGTTGGAGGCACCGTCGATTTCGAAGACGTCGACGGCCTTGCCGGAAGTGATCTCGCGGCAAGACTGGCAGTCATTGCATGGTTCAGGAGTCGGTCCGGCCACACAGTTCATGGCCTTGGCCAGAATGCGGGCCACGGTTGTCTTTCCGGTGCCGCGTGGTCCAGTGAAAAGTATGGCGTGAGCCACGCGCCCGGCCGTAATGGCATTGATCAGCGTCCGGGTCACGTGATCCTGGTCGACAACGGCCTCAAAGCTCTGGGGACGATATTTTCGCGCGAGGACCAGATAGGACATAAAAATCCTTCTTCAGACTGAACCGGATCTCGGCCGGGTCGAAATGATTAAGCTTGCAGCAGCACCCTTTTTGGTGGTGGATGCCTGGCCGCAATCGGCCGGTCTCATCTGAACTATTCGGGAAGCATCTGCAAACAGTTGATGGCGGAGAGAGAGGGATTCGAACCCTCGGTGCCGCTTTTGACAGCACACACGATTTCCAGTCGTGCTCCTTCGGCCAGCTCGGACATCTCTCCACAAATCTGCGGATAAAAAGAACGTGACATTCATGCAGTCGGCGGAATTGGTGATTCATGGACGGGAACCAGATAGTGCCCATCCACGGTTTATTTAAGGGCACTGATTAGTTTCCGATCCAGAAATGAGCAATTTTCTGCAAGTTCAAGGAAATCAAGGAATTGCGCGGAGGCGTACTCATGTACGCCGCACAAGCGATTCCGCCGATTGACGCTGAAATTGCTGAAAAGGGCCATTTATGGACGGAAACCAGCTAACGTGGCGGAGAGGGTGGGATTCGAACCCACGATCCCGTTTTTGACAGGATACCGCTTTTCGAGAGCGGGGCCTTCAGCCGCTCGGCCACCTCTCCGGCATCTTTTCCCGACCCAACGCGGTTGCCCTGAATACCGTTTCTGTACAATTCTGTCAACCACCTTATTTTACCTTGAACTCCCCCTGCCTTTCTAGTATCAGAACGGCTTCTCGTTTGCCGTCTTTGCGTATACGTCGGGAACGGTCACGGGCAAAATCATCCGGCGAGCATCTGATGGCCCCGGGCATACCGACTGAACTTGCAGAGTAAAATCACTCAACGAAGCCTGAATACAAGGAAAGACCAACGATGGCCGAAGTCATTCCCTTCCGGGGGATCCTTTACAATCCGGACAAAGTCGACAATCTGGCTGATGTCATAACACCGCCGTTCGATGTGATTTCGGGTACCGAACAAGAGGTGTTCTACGCGCGCAGTCCTTACAACATGGTCCGGCTCATCCTGGGCAAGGCCTCAGCAGACGACAGCCCGTCGCACAATCCGCACAGTCGGGCGGCCGATCATTTAAATAACTGGCTCGCAGACCGGTCGCTTGTCCGCGACACAGTGCCGGCCATTTACTTGACCACTCTCGACTTCACCATCGATAAACGGCCGGGCACGCGTTCCGGACTGATTGCCGTTGTGCGACTGGCCCCGTTTGATGCCGGCATCATTTTGCCTCACGAGCGAACCTTCACCAATGTCAAATCGGAGCGGCTGGCACTGATGAAGGCCTGTCACGCTAATTTTAGTCCGATATTCGCAATGGTTCCGGATGACGACGGAGACTTCATCAACTTAACACAGCATATAGCTTCCGAGCGGACACCGGATATTGCCTTCAGAGCGCACGACGGGTTCCAGCACAAACTCTGGCGCATTGTCGATTCTGACAGCGTGCTGAACATCGGCGCAGCACTGCAATCCCGAAAACTCTATATCGCCGACGGCCACCACCGTTACGAGACGGCGCTGAACTACCGCAATTGGGTGCATGCCGGCCATCCGACCCTTTCCGACGGGCATCCGGCCAACTTCGTCATGATGTACCTTTGCAGTATGGCCGACCCGGGGCTGGTCATCCGTCCGGCGCACCGTCTGCTCCGGAATGTGCCGTCATCGGCGATCGATCGTCTTTTGGTCAGGGCGAAACCTTATTTCGAGATCGAAACGATATTTTTTCACGGGTCCGAGCGTGACAGCGCACTTGAGCGTTTTATCGGCAAACTGAACGGCAGCGGCATCGGGCAGTCGATCGGCATGGCCGTAAAAGATCGCCGGGCCTTCTACTGCCTAACGCTCAAGAATTCGCCTAAGCTCAATGACCTTTTCGGGCTTGACTGTCCGGGACCGCTGCGTCAACTGGACGTCACAGTGTTGACCCGCCTGATCTTCACTGATTTCCTGGAATTCGATCAGGCCCGTCTCGACAATGAAAAGCTTATCGATTACACCACGGATGCCAGGGAAGCTGTCGGTCGTGTCGATCGCGGGGACTTCGACGCCTGTTTTATTCTCAACCCCACGAGTGTGGAGCAGGTCCGGGACGTGGCCGATCAAGGACTGGTGATGCCGAGGAAGGCCACCTATTTTTATCCGAAAGTCACCACCGGACTGGTCATCAATCCGCTGACCCCTTAGCCGAAAATTTGGTCAGAGCGTTACAGGAAATACAAGGTAAAATGGCGGTTGCGGCGTTCCACCGCCGGGCCGCCTGTCAGGGCCGAAACATCTTTTCGATTTCAGTGGTATAGTCACCGTTTTCCCGATAAATAAAAAGGGGTGGCGCCACAACCATACCGGGATGGCCACCTATTACCCCCTCGATCAACACCAGTTTGGCATTGGTGGTGCTGCTTGAGTGAATCATGCGGCAAAATTTGGGTTCGATGCCGGACGACTGCATCCGGTACAGAACCTCGGTCATTCTTTCAGCCGTGTAGACGGTGACGAATTTACCGCCGGTTCGTAAAACACGTCGCGCGGCTGCGATGACATCGGGCAAGGCGACCTTGATTTCATGCCGGGCAACGGCTCGTTGCGGATGTGGGTTCAGACGGCCGGTGTCGGTTTTGCGGTAGGGTGGATTCGTGGCGACCCAGTCGGCCGGTCCTGGAAGACGCGCCGGGTCGAGCCCTTTCATGTCTTCGCACAAAATACGGATGCGGGCCTGCATGCCGTTGACAAAGGCGTTGACGCGGGCGAGGTCGGCCAGCTCCGGCTGAATTTCAACACCGATGACAGTGGATTCAGTGTAACGGTAGGCCAAAATCAGGGAGATGATGCCGCACCCTGCACCCAGATCCAGGACGGTTTCACCGGGATGCGGGCGGATGTGATTGGCGAGGATGACGGCGTCGATTGAGAACCGATAGCCTTTTCGGAATTGACGGACCTGCAACCGGCCATCGAAAAAAGTATCCGACGTGATTGCTTCCATGCTTTTGTTACAGCCTTCTTCAGACACTAGACAGTGCCCATCCATGGCTTTTTGATTGCACTGTAGAGTGTCCAATTCATAATTGAGATTTTTTTCGCTGGGCAAGGCCGCACAAGGGTTTGCGGCGAGGCGTACTTTACGTACGCCGCAGCCGGAAACCCGCTGCGACCGCAGGCCAGCGGGTAAAAGGCCATTTATGGGTGGACACTAAGCCGCAGCCGCCGTCACGGGACAGGGCCGATCTTGAACAGGATGTCTTCAATCAAGTCTTCGTTCAACGTATCGTTTACTTTCCGGACGATCTCATCTTTGAGAAAATGAAGGTGGTGCAACCAGGGTGAACTGTTGACATGCACCAGCAGGGTCTTTTCCTTGAGAGCAGACGGCCAGGTGTTATCGGCAATGATTTCACCTACAATTTTGTCCCACATCTGACCGATACGAGTGATCTCAGCCGCTGATCGGGGGACGTGACTGTGCAGGATTTTGTCGATGACACTGCCGATCGGAACTGCAGAATGAATCTTTTCTCTTTTTTCCTTCATCGATTTCTTTCAAGCGATGCCGCCTGTGACCGGTTGGGCAGGCTGCGGATAAGCCCTTTGAAAACTTTATAGCGTCGATTTCCATCAGATGCAACCGTCTATTCCAATGGCATTCCGTCGAAAAAACATTCCACCGGCATCAGTCGCACGCTATTTCCGATTTTTGCTTGACTTAGAGGGATATGGTTTTATAGTTAATTGCTAATATCTGCTTGCTAACAGCATTTTGATCAACCTCGTTTTCGAATCGGTCATTACCTTCGATTCGGACGGCTTGTTGACAGGACAAAAAAATGAGTTGGGATTGGGAAAAATTAAAAGATCAACAGCAGAAGATGGGTGGTGGTGTGCCGCCGAACGTGGATGAAATCGTCCAGAAGATGAAAAACATCAAATTTCCGGGCGGACCGTTTTTGATCGTCATTCTTTTGGTTCTTGCGGCCGCCTGGTCGTCGATCTTCACTGTGAAACAGGATGAGGTCGGCATTGTCCAACTCTTCGGGCGATACGTGAGGTCTGCTCAACCGGGGCTGAACTTCAAATTGCCGCTCGGAATCGAGCGGGTCACCAAGGTCAACGTCAAGGGTATCCGCACCGAAGAGTTCGGTTTCAGCTCCGACGGCAACATAGCCCGTTCGCGTCTGAGTTCTGGCGAGACCGAAACCGTGGCGCTGATGCTGACCGGTGATCTGAATGTGGCGGTGGTTCCCTGGATCGTCCAGTACCGCGTCAAGGATCCGTACAATTACCTGTTCAAAGTGGCCAACGTCCGGCGGCTGCTGGTGGACATGTCCGAGGCCACGATGCGGCTGGTCGTGGGCGACCGAAGCATCAACGAGGTCATCAACAAGCGCGGAGAAATGGCCATCGAGGCCAAAGAACTCCTGCAGAAGGAATTGGACCTGGCCGAATCCGGTCTCCACATCGTCACGATCGAAATGAAGCGGACGAACGTTCCGGCGCCGGTGCAGCCGTCCTTTAACGAGGTCAACCAGGCGACCCAGGAAAGAGAACAGTTGATCTACGAGGCCCGAGAGGATTACAACAAGGCCATACCGGCTGCACGGGGCGAAGCGGAGCGCACCATCAGAGCCGCCGAGGGGTATTCGTTGGATCGCGTCAACCGCGCAAAGGGTGATGCCGCCCGGTTTACGGAGTTCTACAAGGAGTATGCCAGAGCCAAGGATGTCACCAGGCGTCGGCTCTACCTCGAAACGATGAGTGATGTATTTCCGAAACTGGGGGATAAGTACATCGTCGGTTCCGACCTCAAAAACCTGCTGCCGCTTCTCAACCTCGGCAAACAACCACAAAACGGGACGGCCCAATGAAATTAAAAGGTCCAATCATACTTATTGTGCTGCTGGTTGTTGGCGTTGTCGTCTATCAGTCGGCTTACATCGTAGACGAAACCCAACAGGTGGTGGTAACGCAGTTCGGGCGGATTGTCGGGTCTCCGGCAGTATCTCCGGGGCTGAAGTTCAAAGTGCCCTTCATACAGGCGGCGAACTACTTTCCCAAGAACCTGCTGGACTGGGATGGCGACCCGGGGCAGATTCCGACGCTGGATAAGACCTTCATCTATGTGGATGCCTTTGCCCGCTGGAAGATCGTCGAACCGGTGAAGTTTTTTCAGACCGTCAACAATCCGTTCAACGCCATCGGCCGTCTCAACGACATCATCGACCCGGCGGTGCGCGATTTCATCACCTCCAACCGGCTTATCGAAGTGGTTCGCAACAGCAACCGCGAACTCGACACCACCGAGGTCGGTCGTGAAGATGAACAGGAACAGCGGCGGCCGTCAATGATGATCAGCATAGGTCGGCAGGTTATTACCGAGGGCATTCTGAAACAGTCGCAACCCAAGCTGGCCCAGTTCGGCATCGAATTGGTCGACGTCAAGATTAAGCGCATCAACTATGTCGAAGAGGTGCGCCAGTCGGTTTACAACCGCATGATCGCTGAGCGGAAACAGATTGCCGAAAAGTTCAGGTCCGAAGGAAAGGGGGAGGCCCAGAAAATACGGGGTGACAAGGAGCGCGAGTTGAAACTGATTACCTCGGAAGCCTATCGAATCGCCCAGGAAATAAAAGGTAAAGCCGATGCCGAGTCAACCAAGCTCTACGCCGAAGCTTTCGGAGTGGATCCGGAATTCTATTCCTTCGTCCGTACGCTTGAAATTTACCGCGAATCACTGGACGAAAAAAATTCGCTCGTGCTGTCTACCGAAGCGGAATTTTTGAAATATTTTAAATCGCTGCCCGAGTAGCGCCGATTTTGCCGGTTAAAAAGCCACCGACCGCTTGTTTCAGGCGACCGGTGGCTTTTGTGTAATCAGAGAGAATCGCTGTGAGAACCACATCATTTGCCCTTTCGTCTCTGATGGCGTGTCTTGGCCAGTAGCTTGCGATGTTTGTGCTTTCTCATTTTTTTTCTTCGTTTCTTGATAACGCTGCCCAACAGACCACCTCCTTTCCATTGATGTATTCGAACGTTACTGCTTAACATGATGGTAAAACGATTGTCCACTGTTTTTTTGCACGATTGACGCGTCACGACCCCGTCGGACGTCATCTTTCCAGGCCGGCCGGTCTGGTCGGCATAAGGATACATGGACAGAATAACCAAAAATAAGCTTGACACCTGTTAAAATATTTATTAGAAATTGCGATTCTTTAAGACAGGAGCGAGGTATCGTGAAAAAATATACCGTCAGTGCGAAAAATTCCGACAATGAAGGTAAGTGGTGGGTCGTAGACGCGCAAGGCGCGGTTTTGGGCAGACTGGCCTCCCAGGTGGCGGCCCGGATCAGGGGGAAACACAAACCGCTCTACACCCCGCATGCGGATACGGGCGACTGCGTGATTGTGGTCAACGCCGACAAGGTGACGCTTTCGGGACGAAAATGGGACCAGAAGACCTACTATCGCCACAGTGGATACATCGGTGGTCTTAAGGAGATCACCGCCAAGAAACTTCTCGAAAAAAGGCCCGAAGATCTCTTGCGTCTTGCCGTCAAGGGGATGTTGCCCAAGAACAAGCTCGGACGAAAGCTCTTCAAAAAACTTAAAGTATACACTGGCAGTGAGCACCCTCACGAGGCCCAGAAACCCGACGTATGGACGCTCTAACCGACCTTCGATTTGCGCGTGGAAGCCTCGGCTGTTTGTCATACGCCCCAACGGCCTTCAACCAATAAAGTAGGCTTTAAGATAAAGATTTTGGCAAGGGCGGAGGCTGTATTGTAATACGCCGACGACCGATAAAACAGTCAAAACCTTTATCTTAAAGTCTACAACAAGAGGACATTCATGGCTCAGGAGACAATTTATTACGCGACGGGAAGACGAAAAACGGCAATTGCCAGAACATGGGTAACACCCGGCAATGGTGATGTAATTATCAACGATCGTCCGATCGACGATTACTTTAAGCTCGAATCGGCCAAAACTGAAATGCTCCAGCCCTTCGTCATTACGAACACCTCCGGCAAATATGATGTCAGGGTGCGGGTGCTGGGTGGCGGCGTCAACGGCCAGTCGGGCGCCATTCGCCTCGGTATCACCAAGGCCCTGATGCAGATCGATCCTGATTTACGCCAACCACTGAAGCGGGCGGGTTTCGTCAAACGCGATCCGCGGGCCAAGGAACGCAAAAAATACGGTCAGCGTGGGGCCCGGGCACGGTTCCAATTCTCGAAACGTTAAAGAATGCGGTGCATACCGCCGATTTGTACAGGGGGCCGGGATGATTTCCCGGCCCCTTTTTAGATTTATTCACAGAAATTCAATAGCTTACCTTCTTTTTCTCCCCTAAAACGTTGATCCGATGTCGATCCGTTAAATTTTTGACCCTTTGTGTTATCCACAGCACCCGCTCTTGTGAGTTCTGCAGAAAAATATTTGTCTTTAGGGAAGTGTGGTTTTCCGTCAGCGGGATGGGAATTGCGTCGGTGTAGAATAACATTTTCGAATTAGCACAACGCGTTTCTCAACAGCAGTCTCCTTCACCGCCACAGCTGGCGTTTTCTTTACCGTGGATCCAACCGGAGATGATGTAGGCCGCACATCCGACTCCCGGAGTGACCCGAATCGCTTCCGTGGGGCAGTTCAGAGAACAGGCACCGCATTCCATGCAGCCGTCTTTATCTACTATCCGCGCCTTTTTATCATTCATGACAAACACCCCATGCGGGCATACGATGGCGCAGCTGCCGCAACCAACACAGCTGTCTTTTTCGTAGACCAGCGAGGTTACGCCGGGTAGGTATCTGAAATTCTCCATTGTCTTTCTCCCGAAACGGTGCTTGATGAATTGAAGCTTACGATCCCATAAATCCGGCGACCACCCAGAGTGCCACGGCGGCGAGGGCACCGAACGCCTGGGCTGGGATGGCTTTGCGCATCTCTTTTTCCACCCCGGTGGGGGATGTGTAGGGGGTTGACCCGGTAAAGTTCATGGTTAGATAAGAACTGACGGCCATGATAAAGAGGGTCAGGGCCAGCATTCCCAACCAAGCCAGCTGTCCGGCAAAGAAGGCCGACAACATGGTGCCAGCGGCTGCGCCCATCACGGCTCCCTTGATGGCAAGGGCCCTGCCGGGCAGCCAGGGCAACAGGGCCGGCGCCAGGACGGCACCGGCTGCAATCGCCAGGATGTAAGCCATTAGGGCCGTTGTACCCCGTGAGACGGCTGTGCTGATCGAAAAGATACCTTGCCCCACGCCAGACAGCAGAAACAGTGCCGGAATCAGGTATAGCGTCGGTTTGCCCAATTGGTTAAGTTCCACCGGGATCAGTTCCACCCGCTCCCGAAGCGTAAAGGTCACCTTGCGCATTTCCGGCGTGGCGTTCATTTGTTTGTCCAAAAATTCTTTTATGTGCTTAGCGTGAACCGGGCCCCAGACAATCTCAAATCCGCACAGGGATTTCACCTGATGTGCGGAGACACCGGTGGCGGAAAGCTGGGGTAGGATCAGGCGCCGGTGGGTGACAACATCCGCTAGCCTGTCGGCCTGCACCCGATAGGCCACCTCCTGCGTGGAGAAGGTCCCTTTTCCGGCCGCGCACCAGACGTTGATGCCGCGGGTGTTCACCACCAGAATCCAGGCGCTGATGCCCGCAAGATGGGAACGCAGGACATCGAAGGAGAGTTTGTAGTTGGCGGTGACCATTACCGGCGATTGCGCATCCGGCGTACCGATGGCATAGAGTCCGGGGGTAATGCAGTAGTTGTCCCGGCCGACACCAAGGCGAGCAAATAGGGTGCCCCGGCGGTCCTCATGGCTCATTTGGCTGCGCACCTGCGGAACCGGACTTGCCGGTGCCGGCAGGAAGTCTTTCACAAAGCCCCACAGTCGATAGCCTGGTTTTTCATGTGGAGAATCGAGTTTGAGCGTCTGAGCGCCGCTGCAACAGGCGGACGTATCGTCTCTGATTTTGGGAACGTTCGGGTTCCAACCGGAGGGAGCCTCTTGGCAGCCGCAGGCGGATGGAGAGGGATCTTTTTTTTCTTGACAGCACGATGTCATCGTTCGCCTCGCAAATAGAGTCGGCACGCTGAGGGCTCAGATTGACCCTGCGGTTTTCTTGAAGTTGTCTAAAATATCTCTGTCCAAACAGTAGCAGGTGCGGGGGCCTTCCACCTCTCCCTTGACGAGTCCCGAGGCTTTCAGCACTTTCAGGTGTTGGCTCACGGTTGACTGAGCCAAGGGCAGTATTTGGACAATTTCGCTGCAGATGCAATGATCGATGGCTTTCAGGTGCTCGACGATCTGAATCCGGGCCGGATGTCCCAAAGCTTTGCAAATACGGGCAAAGGTTTGGTAATCTATGAGCGATTCAACCTTTTGATCCATGAGCGATACCGCTTTGTTAGTGCAGAGCTTTGTTTGTTAATCGTAGATCGACGATATACGATAGCATAATTGCTGTCAACCATGTGTCAGTCGATATTCACAGGTTCATCGAAAGAATCGATAGCTCTACATTAAAGTCATTGGAACAATAAATCTTTCGCTCACCAGACTAAAATATTTCGCAACTATTAAAGGTTCGGTGTCGGACATCCACACTTTTAGCACAGAAGAAGTTTTGCATTTTTATGATTGAGTAATTGTCTAATTCAATCTTATGATAGCCAGATCATACCGTCACCACTGTTACAATTTTCGATAGTAGGCATACTGGCAAGCAGGTGCAAGTTCTAAAAACCCCAAGTTTATCCCCAAATAGATACATATCTTCAATTTCCTTAAACTGCATATTTCATCTGGCAAACTGAAATTTTTCAGGCGATCTGGAATTTTTGGTTTAGGCACGTAATCCACAATCGACGCATGTTGTGGATTGGCCAGGGGTAATCCACAAGGACCGGGGGTTTTAGATTTGTTCAGCGAATCTTAAAATTCTGATCCTACGGTTATTGTGGATTAGTTCGCTTAATACACAACCTCCTTGAATCCTTCACAATGTTTTTTGAGATCCGATGTCACATTTTTTAGGTAAGCCAGAATTTGTTCTATTAGCTAACGTTTTATGCAATCATGCTCCTTAGACACTTTATATTGATCTTTCCATCAAAATTTCATATTTAATCCAATC
>JBDNAO010000138.1:0-4821 GCA_039768375.1 Desulfobacterales bacterium
ATTGATCAAATTCCGAAAAATTGACGAGGGCAGTTTATGGATATAGCGACCGTTATCGGACTCTTCGGAGGCACAGTCCTGATTGTCGGCTCTGTTATCATCGGCGGTTCGGCGCTTGTTTTTGTCAATATTCCCGGTGTCTTAATTGTCATTGGTGGGACCCTGGCCACCTGTTTCATCAAATTTTCTATGAGTGATGTGATCAATTCGATATCAGTGGTGATGAAGGCTTTCATGATCAAGCTGGATTCACCCGAGGAACTCATTGTAAAACTGATCGAATATTCCAAGATTGCAAAGAAAGAAGGCCTGATCGCCCTGGAAAATCAGAAGGCCGGTGACGTGTTTTCAGCCAAGGCCATTCGCTATCTTTCAGACGGATTGGATGAGAAGTTGATTTCCGAAATGCTCGACAAGGATATCCGCCAAACGCTCCAGAGACACACGGTCGGTCAGAACGTCTTCAGGGGCATGGGCACCTCCGCACCGGCCTTCGGCATGATCGGAACACTGATCGGACTTGTCCAGATGCTGGCCAGCATGTCCGACCCGGCAAGCATCGGGCCGGCTATGGCCATCGCCCTCCTCACAACGCTCTATGGTGCGCTGATGGCCAACCTTGTCTGTTTGCCGATTGCCGATAAACTGGCCCTGCGAAGCCAGCAGGAACAGGAAAATCGACGCATTATCCGCGAGGGCGCCATCGGCATCGCCCAAGGAATGTCCCCTATGGTTCTCGAGGAAGCCTTGAAAATCTATCTGGCACCCAAGAATCGCCAGAAGAACACGACCCAGAAGAATCAGAAAAAAACCAAATAATGAACCTGCTTGACGATATCCAGAACCCCCTCCTCGAAGAAGGTGCGCCGGCCTGGGTGGTGACATTCGGCGACCTCATGAGCCTGCTGCTGTGTTTCTTCGTTTTGCTGCTCTCCTTTTCCGAGATGGACAAGGCCAAATACAAGGAAGTTTCCGGATCGCTGGCCAAGGCTTTCGGCGTTCAGCGCAAGATCAAGGCCTTTCAGGCCCCCAAGGGCATCAAGATGATTTCAAGAGACTTCGACCAGGAGTTGATTCCGTCAAGGCCGCGTGAGGAGTTCATCGCCATGCAGCAGCGGGAAAAGATCGGCAAAGCACTCAAAAATGAAGTTGAAACCCGCTTTCGGGACTTGCAGGACCTGATTCAGGTGGAAGTGGGCGAAAAAGAGGTGACCATCCGCCTGATGGGCGAGACGACCTTCGATTCCGGCAAGGCGGACATCAAGGCCCAGATGGTGCCGCTGCTGCTTAAGATTGGGAGCGTTCTGGCGGACGGCAAGGGAGAGGTTATCATCGCCGGTCATACGGACAACGTCCCCGTCCACGGCGGACCATACGGCTCCAACTTGAAACTGTCGATCGCCCGCGCCGCCACGGTGGCCGAATTTCTACTGGCCAAGTCGGCCATTCCGGCAAGCCGCGTGTCGACCATGGGTTTCGGCAAATACCGGCCGATCGAGACCAACGATACGGACGAGGGCCGCAAGCGCAATCGGCGGGTGGAGATCATCTTGCGGGCTCCCGACTCCCCCAAACCCCAGAGGACCGAAATTTCCGATCCAATCCGTGGGAATGCCCCCATCGTGAAAAATCCTGTTTTCCAATAAAAAACGCTCTGCATCGGGTCCGGTCCAAGACCCCGTAAGCGGCTCAGACAGTCAGCCGCTGTTCTCAAGCCGCTTATCCGGACTCCGACGCATCGTTTTCATGCATCGTGGCAGACCAGTTAATATGAATGAATGGGGAGGAACAATCCCTCCCCATCTTTATTTAGAAATACCAGGTGAGACCGACGGTGGTGGACCACTCGCTCAATTTGGATTCGAAGTTGATGGCGTTAAAGGCCGACGTTTCTTTAATGGTCTCTTCCGGGGCGTACATCAAGGATAAGTTAAGGGCGATGGCGTCGGTCAGCCGGTATCCGACACCGCCGGTGATATGGTGTTCGACGATGGCCGGAAAGCCGATGATGCGAAGGTTTTCGTACCCGACGCGGTTGACCGGGGTGCCCTGGACATTGACCGTGTTGAACGGGTCAAACGGGTCGGGATTCCAGCCGTTGTGCTCATTGACCGGGCTCTTGCTGTAGTTATACCCGAGGCGAAACGACCACTTTTCGGCCGGCTTCCACTGGGCGCCGAAACCGAAGACCCACTGGTCGTCCCAGTCGAAGTCCTTGTAACCATCTGCGCTGCTCCAACCGAGAAAGCGGACATAGCCCTCGAAGAGCCACTGGCTGTTGGGTTCGAAGGCGATCCCACCCTGGACCCGCCACGGGGATTCCAGCTCCAGATCCTGATACGGACGGGCTGGATTCCCGAATCTGGACACATCCTTGTGGTTGACCTTCTCCGGCGTGGTGAAGGAAAAGCCGAAGTTGAACTTGTCCCAATGGTAAAGAGCACCGAGCTGCAGCCCAAAGGTGTATCCCTGGGAGGCACCTTCCCCGAGATCGAGGCTCTGCCAGACCACCTCGAACGAGGCGCCGATCGAAAAATTGGGCGTGATCAACCAGGCGAGGTTCGGCGCCAACTTCAAGACCTGCAGCTGGGTGTAGACGGCCGGAAGTGTCAAGCCGGGTGGCGCCGGCGGTGAGGGGAGCGGTCTCAGTGAAAAGTCGATTTTCGTGTTTTTGTAGTCCGTGCCCAGGCCGGAGACGCCGTACATGCCGGCGCCGAAGCGCCATTTCTCGTTGATGGGCGCGGTGACGGCAATGGCCGGAATGACGGAAGGCGGCAAGCGGCTGTCGTCACTGCCCGAAAAACCGAGGGGCCCGAAATTCACATCGCCTTTGGGCGACGGCACGAAAATAGTGCCCGCAAAATCGACGGACGACCCGGGGCAGAAAGGGCCGAAACACATGCCGGCCGGGTTGGCGAAGATTGCGCTGGTCGCGTCCTGAGGCGCGGCCACGCCGGCGCCGCCCATCGCCCGCGAGATCGGTCCGATCCCGATCAGGTTGGTGCCGTTTGTGGCCAGGACGGCCGGTGCTGCTGTGAGCGCGAGTGCAAACACGGTGATAATGGCAATCGTCTTTCTCATCATTTCCTCCCTTAATTGTCGATTGAAAATAGTCCTCGGAACCCAGACATCGACTAACGCGTCATCACCTCCTTTGCGCAATGATTTAGACAGAAGTATATCACAACGGCCGTTTTTCGAACCAGGGTTTTCACGCCGGCGCGCTATCTTTCGGCACCAGGGCGTCGGCCACCATCGAAGAGAGGAACTGAACCTCCATGCCCATCTTGTAGTGGTCGTTGAGGTTGCTGAGCTGGGTGTGACAGTTTTCACAGGCGGTCGACAGAATCCTGGCGCCGGAGGCTTTGACCTGGTCGACTTTTACCTTGGCGGATTTCATCCGAAAGTCGAGCGTGTCCTCTCCCAGGGCAACCAGACCACCCCCGCCTCCGCAGCACCAGTTGTAACGCGGATCGTCGGTCATCTCCCGAAAATTGTTTGACAGGTGACTCAAAATGTAGCGGGCTTCGTCGATCACACCGCCGTTGCGGGCAATCTGACAGGGGTCGTGATAGGTTACCGGTTCGGTGAAGCGGGTCTTGTCGATTTTGATGCGACCCTCACGGATGTACCGCGCGTGGACCTCGGTGATGGAGGATACCTTGAAGGGCTGCTTTCCCGAGAGCTGTTTCATCACCCGGTAGGCCGTGCCGCATTCGCAAACGCATACCTCCTTGACCTTCAAGCGCAGGGCTTCATTGATGATGCGATCCAATATCAGTTTGGTCTTGGTAGGATCTCCCACGAAGGCGCCGAAATTCACCGCCTCGAAAAAGCTCAGGGTCCAATTTTCACCGGCGGCATTAAAAACCGCAGCCGCCGGAATAATGGAATGCGCCCCGGCCAGAGCCACGTAAAGCAGGTCTGCGCCGGCCGAATCAACCGGTATGGCCGTTTGGCCGGCTTCAGTCCGCCACTTTTCGACAACCTCTTCCTCCAGCTGCTTCACCCCGGTGAGGAATCCTTCTTTGAAAAACTCCATCGATTTGCCTTTTTCAACGGAGGTGTCGGCCAACAAACTCAGGATTTCCGGTTCGGCGCTGGCGCCAATCAGCAGCAACTTAGCGATCGACATGAGCAACTGGGTGTCAATGCCGAAAGGGCAGTAGACCATGCAGCGCCGACAGCCCGTGCAGGAATAGGCCGCTTCGTAGAGCTCCTCGATCGCAAGATCATCGAGCTCTTTGGCTTCACCGACCGAGGGCCAGAATCGGCCTCTGAGCTTGAAATATTTTTTATACAGCCGCCGGATGATCTCGTGCCGGTAAGCGGAGATATACTTGGTATGGCCCATGGAGGCATACACGTGACAGGCTTCCACGCAAGTGCCGCAGCGGGTGCAGGTTTCAAGGTAGTATTTTATCGCTTGGGTGAATTTGCTGCGGAAGAGTTTCAACAGTTCCGTTTGGGTATGGCTGTCCATGGTCATTAACCTCTTCTTAATTTGTTCACGGGGAGTGACAGAACCGCATGCATCAGCTGGCTGAAGGGGAAAAACATCAAAAAAAGGTTGGCAAAGAAAACGTGCAGCACCAGCATGAAAGAATGGCCGGAGGAGGTTGTGCTGTAAGGCAGATCCGGCTTGAAAACCAGCAGACTGTAGAGGTAGGCGCGGTAGTCATCGACCGTCATCTCACCGTATTCGTACCATCGTCGGGCCCAGTCCATCTCGCTGCCGAAGATGACGATCAAAAAAAGCAGGATCAGCAGGTAATAATCTTCGGGGACTGAAAGATCTTTTACCGGCGAAATCATGCGCCG
>JBDNAO010000139.1:0-4227 GCA_039768375.1 Desulfobacterales bacterium
TGGCTTCCGCTTACGGGATCATTAAAAACCACGGCGGCTTCATTACCTGTTACAGCGAAGTCGGAGTGGGATCCACCTTCAACATCTATCTTCCGGCTCACGCGAAAAAAGACACCCAATCCGAGAAAGTGGTGCAAGAGGCCGTCGGGGGAACCGAGACCATCCTGCTGATCGACGATGAAAAAATGATTATCGAGGTGGGCCGGAGGATGATTGAAAGCCTTGGTTATGCGGTGGTGGCGGCAGGAAAGGGCGATGAGGCACTGACTCTCTACCGCAAGCGCCACGACCATATTGATTTGATCATTCTCGACATGATCATGCCGCACATGGGGGGTAAGGAGGTGTTCAACCGTATCAAAGAAATCAATCCGAAGGCGAAGGTACTGCTCTCAAGTGGCTACAGCCTCAATGGTCAGGCACAGGAAATCATGGCGCAGGGATGCAACGGGTTCATCCAGAAACCCTTTGATACGGTTGAGTTATCCAGTAAAATCCGTGAAATTCTCGACTCTCCCAATGGTTGACATTACCGAAATAATCATATACAATTTTTCTTTTAATTATATGTAAATTAAGTAAGTTATATTTCCATAGGCGCAGCCCTCCGCACCCTGGTCCAGGAAAGGATTGTTGAGATGGCGTTTTTCCGAAACAAGTTTTACGCACTAAAAAAAGACTTTTTAGTGGTCTTCAAGATCCTTCTCAGCGGCCTGACCGCCGTATTCCTGATTTTTTTTATTTCGGCGCTGGGGGGAACCGATTTAAAAAAAAATTCCGATATGATCAAAGACCTGGAAACAATGTTCAACGAAATCAATACGGAATTGGAAGTCGGCATCGACAAGCGGATCAAGGGATTGGGGGAGGTGCCGCAGATCAATCCTTACAAAAAATATTACTGTGCGGAATTCGCGAAAGAAATTCATGACATCTCATACCTGGCCGAAAAGCAGAAAATCATGTTCGACGCCTTTAACGTTCGCGATTTCGAATACAAAGCCCAGCAACTGATCAAGTATGCCGATACGGCCGACATGGCGGCGCTGTTCAAAGAGTTGGAGATCGTAAAAAGGGAGCTCAAGAACTCCGCCAACCTGATCGCCAGTAAACAGAGGACTCTTTTACGACAACGCACGGCTTACATTGTTTTTTTCTTTCTGCTGTGGATCCTGGTTTATATGTTTTATAGTCGGGGCATTATCAGAAGATAGATGCTTTTAATGGGCAGGCCCCGCGACAACCGGTATTGAAACCAGAGCCGAAAACATGTATTACCTTTTTAATTTATTGACTGCGGTCTGCAGCAGCGTTTTCACTGTTGACGACTACCGTTATTTGCTTTGCAGCCTCGCGGGCTGTGGTTGCCCGAAAGAACACCGTCATACGGCTGCCTAATATAGAGGTCCAGTATCCCAATGTATTTGTCATTTTACGATCTTAGACGAAAGCCCTTTGAAATCACGGTGGATCCGGATTTTTTGTGGCTTGGCGAAAAGCACAAAGAGGCCTTGGCCACCCTGGAATACGGGATCCGAGAGGACAAGGGCTTTCTGCTTCTCACCGGCGACGTCGGAACCGGCAAAACCGTGTTGATCAATCGTCTTGTCCGGAACATCCGTTTGCAGTCCATCATATCGACGGTCCCGGACCCGGGCCTTGATCTGATCGATTTTTATAATTTTCTGGCGGCAACTTTCAAATTCGGCCGTACGATAAAATCAAAAGGCGAATTTCTGGCGCTGCTTAAAAAGTTTCTGATCAAAGCCGAGGCGATCAAGCGCAAGGTTTTGCTCTTGATTGACGAAGCCCAGCGTCTGAACCACAACCTGCTCGAGGAAATTCGACTGCTGTCGAATATCGAGATGGAAAATCGCAAACTCATCAATATTTTCTTTGTGGGTCAATCCGAATTCAACCAAATCTTGTTGGAGCCCCGCAACCGTGCCGTACGCCAGCGCATCGCCGTTCGCTATCAAATCGAACCACTGAGTGTTGAAGAAACCGCCCAGTACGTTTTGCACCGTCTGCAGGTGGCCGGCGCGGAGCACTCGATTTTTACGCCAGATGCCTTGCGGGAAATCTTCGTATTTACAAGCGGTAATCCGCGGTTGACCAATATCATCTGCGATCATGCCTTGCTGACCGGTTATTCGATGGAGCGCGAGGCGATCGATTCCGGTGTCATCAGAGAATGTGCTGAAGAACTCCAACTTCCCGGAGAACGAACCTTGCTGCCCGTAGGAAGCAAAACCAAGCGGGTAGTGGCCCTACCCGATGAAAAGCAGCCGGGCAAACATTCTTCAATATCACCCTTTATCGTGACCGTTCTTATTGTCGCCGCCATCCTGACAGCCGGATATTTTATGTTCACCGGTGAAAAGATTTCGACAATGCCTTGGTCACCGGACCAGCTCGCCCCCCAGGGACCTCCGGTGCCCGTACCGCCCAAACCGGGAGCCGCCATGACGGGGAACCAGGCGGTTGCCGAGGATAAAATTTTAGAAGGCCGGCTGGCGCCGGACACCGGTACCGATGGCTCGATCGAGATCAAGGAAATAAACCCTGTGGCCCAAAAGTCCGGTCCAGGTGCGGCTGAATCGCTTTTCAACCTGTCGAATATCAACAAGGTTATCATCCGGTTCAACCACAATTCCAATGAACTGCCCACCAATGCTTATACCCCGCTCGACCGGTTTGCCGCCTCCTTGATGCAAAATCCGAACATCAACGTCATCGTGAACGGTTACACGGACGATACCGGCGCGCTGAGTTACAACGTGAGTGTCTCGGAGTTTCGTTCCAACATTGTCAAGAGTTACCTGGTCGGCAAAGGTGTCGATCCGTCGCGCATTGCCGCAAACGGTTTGGGACCCAAAGATCCGATCGGCTCCAACGCCACCGCGGAAGGTCGCAGCCTCAATCGCCGGGTTGAAATTATATTCACCCAAAAGTCTCCCGGTTAGCGCCAACTGCCGGCATTGGAAGTATGCAGAAAAGACCCCACGTCCCCCTCAACCATCAGGCTGTCGTTATGGCTGGTTTTATAAGACTCTCAATCTTTGTCTTGCTGGTGGTGCTCCTGCCCGATTTGGCGTCGTCCGATCTGATTGTTCTCAAAGACGGAACGCAGGTGAAAGCGCAGAATGTCTGGGAGGAAAACGACCTGGTCCTCTTTACACTGCCAGATTATGACGGCATTGTGGTCACCTACGCCAAAGAGATCGTTTTACGGATCGAAAAAGAAAAAGCGGTAACCGGAGAATCGCCGCCGGATTCGAGGCCGCAAAAACCGGCAAAAGAATCCGCTGCCGCCGAAAAAGCCCTATCTGTCGAAAAACCGGATAAACGGCCGACCACTTCTGGTTCACTGGGAGCCGCCGTTCAATCATCGAATACGACTGATATGGGTGGGGAGGGGGCCGGTGCACCCCCCGGGGCGGGCCGGGAGATCCCCTCTGAACCCGTTCTTGCCTCTTCATCGGTAGAGGCTATCCAGACGCCGGTCACAAACGATGAGGACGTCGGGAACCGCATGACTAAAGGGGTACCGGTATCTCCTGACAAAGTCGATGAGGAATTGGTGCAGCGGGTGACCGGCATTCAATTCTACGACCCCAGGCGGCACTATAAATATCAGACCGGTACCACAACCAGTTACCACACGCAGAAAGAGGCCGTGGATGATCTGGCGGCCAAGTTTGACAAGACACCACGGTGGGTTGAGCTAAATTTAGGCGACACCAACGATCTGGGTCAAATCTACCGAAATTTAAGCCGGCCCCTTGAGAACACTCAACCTGAAACCGAAAGCGAGAGTACGACGTCTGGCCTTCTTTTCTATGACCCCCGTAGAGCCGAAAAGTACTGGGTCGGTCCCGACTCACGGTATCGGACAATGGAAGAAGCCGTCGACACATTAGCGAAACAATATGAGCAGACACCGGATTGGATCGTTTCCCATTTGGGGGGGACCAACGACCTCGTGGAAATCCACCGAAATCTCGCACGTAGTGCCGCCACCGAAACCGGTCCTAAGTCCTCTGGGGAATCTGCAAAATAATGAGTTTCCGTCCATAAATGGCCCTTTTCCGCAATTTCGGCGTCAATCAAGCTAAAGACGTGACAGGTCGGCGGAATCGCTTGTGCGGCGTACACGAGTACGCCTCCGCGCAATTCCTTGATTTCCTTGAACTTGCAGAAAATGGCGTATTTCTGGATCGGAAA
>JBDNAO010000553.1:0-3901 GCA_039768375.1 Desulfobacterales bacterium
ATCCACCAACACAGATCCCGATATGCATCGGCGGATGTGCCTTGTAGACGAACCAAAATCCCGCGCAATCTTGTGTAATTATTTCTTGCCGAGACCCATAGTAATACGCCGACGACCGATAACGCCGTCCAAAACCGTTGTCTCATAGCCTATAAAACGAAAACCAACCTCATGGGATCAGTTCAACGGGTATCCGTCCATGGCGGCCACAGCGGCGAATTCTGCTGCCATGCAGCCGATTCGCTGGAAGAGATTGTTGTCGCCTATCTCGAACGGGGCTTCGACTGGGTCGGCATCACCGAGCATATCCCACCGGTTGACGACCGGTTTCGCTACCCTGAGGAAATCGAGGCCGGCCTGAATGCCCGGCAGTTCTATGACCGTTTCGAGCGCTACATCGCTACCTGCCGACGCCTCCAGCAAAAGTACGTTCAGAGCATTCAACTCTATGTCGGTTTCGAAACCGAAGCCTGCAGCGGATCGATACCGTTTATCCGCGACCTTGTCCGTCTTTTTGAACCCGATTACATCGTGGGGTCGGTGCATCACGTCGACGATATCGGATTTGACTATTCAGCCGATTGGTACGCCAGGGCCGTTGCCGCGAGCGGCAGCCTCGAAGCACTCTACTGCCGGTATTTCGATACGCAGTATCAATTCCTTTCAGCCGTTCGACCGCAGGTCGTCGGCCACTTCGACCTGATCCGGATATTTGACCCGTCCTACGAGGCGATTTTCGCTTTGCCTTCCGTTCAAAACCGGGTGCGTCGCAATCTGGAACTCGTGTACTCCCTGGGCATGATCATGGATGTGAATGTTCGCGCCATCACGAAGGGAGCTGCCGAACCGTATCCGACGCAAACGATTCTGCGGCAGGCCATCGAAATGGGGATACCGGTGGCGCCTGGGGATGACTCCCACGGCGTCGACACGGTCGGATTGAACATTGACAGAGCCGTTGAGGCCTTGAGGGACCTCGGTGCCGACCTGAACTGGCGCAGACCAGCAAAAAGTTGATTCATGGCGCGGCCCTGAATTTGTACGCTTCAATGTCTTTTACGATTTTATGTCACCCGAACCGTCTTGACATGCCACGATGTGGTATGTTAGGCAGAAATCAATACATCATTGCCGTCAACAGACGGCCCCTTTTCGCCATTGCGGCCTCAATCTATCCGACAATTTTTCATTTACAGCGTTTCTATTCGATGGTGAACCTAATGGATAGCAGGGGAGATCGATATCAACAGAGTGGAAATGACAGACGGTCTTGTTCTGACCGCAGAAAACCTCTGTTTTCACTATATCATGGTGAGGAAAGAAGAGGCGATACAGAAAGGCGTGCGATCAAGGCTCGACGACTCAGGACACTTTTGTATGAGCGCAAACAGGATACTAATCCAAAGCCCTTCCGTCTCTTTATAAAAAAAATATCCCGGATAAGCCGTTACCAAACATCAACCGGCTCTAAGACCGATACCGGCGCAGATGCCGTCGCCGGGCGTCACACGCAAAGAGATCATCAGCGCATCGACTGTGATGCTCCTGCTAAGATTCTTGCAAGGGATACGCAGCTCTTTTTACCTGCCACCGTACTTAACCATTCTAAATGCGGGATGTATCTCGTATCGAACAGCCTTCCGACAGTCGGCTCCGGTATCGCGATTCTGATGGTTAATCACTCGCCGCAATCCTCAGAACCGGATGACACTCTCTTGTATCATTCACAGGTCATCTGGCATGGGGATCCATCGGGCCATGGGAATCACGCGCGTTACGGATTCGGTGTAAAACATTGCCAAAATCTGGAAGAATTCCTCCGGCTTTTTTAGTTGATGTTTTGCCTTCGACCGGTTACCTTTCCATATTGGCTCTTTTCGATGTCTAAAATGGTAAGTAATTTTTAAGCGAGCCCTCGCTGAGGTGACCCAGTGAAGTTGGAAGAAATACGGCGAAAGATCGACAAAATTGACCGGGAGCTTCTGGTGTTGCTTCAGGAGCGAATGGGACTTGCGCTTCGGTCTAAAAAGTTTAAAACAACCATCAGCGACCCGAAACGGGAGGCCGATGTCCTGACGCGGGCCGAACGCCTGAACCTGGATCTGGTCGAAAGTTCTTTTGCGCGGCAACTGCTCAAAACCATTATCGACGAGAGCAAGCGGCTTCAGGAAGAGGACCGCAAATTGGCGGCCTTCCAAGGAGAACATGGCGCTTATGGAGAAGTCGCCGCACGACTGCTGGTTCCCGGCGCTGCCTTCATTCCCTGCCTTGAGTTCAACGACGTGTTCCGCGGGGTGGAAGACGGGTATCTGGACTTCGGCGTGGTGCCGGTAGAAAACTCCCTTGAGGGAGCCGTTACACAGGTCAACGATCTGTTGACGACCACGAATCTGAAAGTGATTGGCGAGGCCAAGATCATCGTGAAGCATTGTCTTCTGGCGACTGAAGCAACCGATTACCGCCAGATCCGCATTGTTTATTCCCATCCCCAAGCCCTGGCGCAGTGCCGGAACTTCCTGATGGAAAACAAACTCGAAGCCCGTCCCTTTTACGACACAGCCGGAGCGGCGAAGATGTTGGCCAGGGAAAATCCACGTGCCGCTGCCGCCATCGCCAGCGCACTCTGCGCCGAACTCTATGACCTCGAGATTGTCGATGAGGGGATCGAGGACGGTCCCTCCAACACGACACGGTTTCTGCTGATGTCCAGGGAGCCATATGAACAGGGCGGCGATAAAACATCGATTATCTTTGCCACCCCCCATGAGGCCGGGCGGCTGTACGCGGTATTGCGGCTTTTTGCCGAGTCACAGATCAACCTGACCCGCATCGCTTCGATGCCGCTGCGGTCGGATCCGAGCAACTACTGTTTTTTTCTCGATTTCATCGGTTCGGGCAAAGATGAGAAAGTGACCGAGGTTCTCAGGCAAATGGAGGCCCTGACCATTTCCATGAAAGTCCTTGGCAGTTATCCGGCCGTCACGAATGTGCCGGCTTGAGGTTGAGAAACAGGCCGCCTTCTATTGTTGTCGCGGGCTCTTTTAATCCCGCTGCCGCTATCGGTGAGAAATCTACCCGGATCAGCATGAAAACGTCTGCAAAGAAATCGATGCGCATCAAGAATGCGGTCAGGTTGACGGATCTAAAGTGGCTCAATCTGTTTAACATCGAAATTGTCGATTTCGCCGGAAGCGATCGAAAATGGCAGGTCGCTTCCCGCCGCAAGGAACCGAAATGCACCACGGGACGCTTCGACAAGCCGGATGCGGTGGTGATTGTGCCGTTTCACACCGGTCGGGGCAAGATTGTCATCACCCGCGAATACCGGGTGTCATTGGCCGGAGACGAATACGGGTTTCCAGCCGGTTTGGTGGACAGCGGCGAAACAGTGGAAGCGGCGGCGCGGCGCGAGTTGCAGGAAGAAACCGGATTGACGGTCACTCGGGTTCTTACCATCGGTCCGCCCGTTTACTCCTCGGCCGGTATGACCGATGAATCGGTCGCCATGGTCTATGTGGAATGCGACGGCGAGCCGTCCGCGGCCGGTAACGAGGGTATCGAACAGATCGAGGTGATTTTGGCCTCTGCCGCGGAAGTCGGTCGGCTCTGTGCAGACCCCGAGCTGAAATTCGATGCCAAGGCCTGGTTGGTGCTCACGGCGTTTGCGAGGCACGGCCGTTTATGAGCGGCGGGCCGGTTTATGTTGCAGTTCCACCAGAGTGGCGCCCCAGCCGCCGGCATCCGGTGGCGCGTCTTGGAAAGCGGCGACAAGAGGATTGCCCCTCAAGAGACTGTGTACTCTTTTTTTCAGTATCCCGCTGCCTTTGCCGTGTATCAGCCGCACCGAGAGGATGCCGGCTTTGAGACATTCGTCGAAGTAATCTTCCAGCAGTTCCGGCAC
>JBDNAO010000140.1:0-3441 GCA_039768375.1 Desulfobacterales bacterium
CAAGATGTGTAATTATTTCTTGCCGCGGCCCTTAGGGCTCGCGGAAAAAATAAGTGCGCAATTTTGGCTGTTTTTAAACATCCCGCGAACGGAAAGAATCCAGCATGGACAAGGAAGAATTCAGAAGCTACCGCATAAAGTTGAAAAAGACCCAGAAACAAATGGCCGAACTGCTGGGTGTGTCCATAAAAGCGGTTCACAGTTATGAGCAGGGCTGGCGACCGGTGCCGGCCGCCGTTGAACGGCAGCTTTTTTTTCTGTTGTCCCGCCGGCAAACGGCTCGCAAGCTGAATGCCGATTGCTGGAATGTCAAAAAGTGCCCGCAGCGCCGCAGAGAAAACTGCCCGGCCTGGGAGTTTCGATCCGGCTCGTTGTGCTGGTTCATCAACGGCACCATTTGCAATGGGACTGTGCAAAAAACCTGGAAAGACAAAATGGCCGTGTGCCGATCCTGCAAAATCTTCAAAAAATTGCTGAAGGTCTAACCTCCCCTTTTTCCGACCAGCTTTTTGCCGGGTTCAACCGGCCGACTTTCCGTTTCTGACATTTAAATGACATGAGCGAATATATCGAACACGATCAACAAGGTCTTTCGGTCGGCATCGTCGCGCGAAAAAACTTCACATTCGCCGCTCCACCGTCGGAAATGGTGCTTGAAAACGGTACGCGCTTCGGCCCGATAACCCTTGCCTACGAGACCTATGGGACGCCGGCGGCAGACCGCCGCAATGCGATTCTGGTGCTGCACGCCCTTTCGGGCGATGCCCATGCAGCCGGCATTCATAGCCGCGAGGACCCGAAACCAGGCTGGTGGGATATCATGATCGGGCCCGGAAAAGGAATCGACACGGACAAATTTTTCGTTGTCAGCACCAACGTTCTGGGCAGTTGCATGGGATCGACCGGACCCCGTTCGATCAATCCGGCCACCGGCAAGGCGTATGGGCACGATTTCCCCCTGGTCACCATCGGCGACATGGTCAGGGCCCAGAAAGCCTTGATGGATCACCTTGGAATCGAAAAAATATTGGCCGTCATCGGCGGCTCCATCGGCGGCATGCAGGTCCTGGAGTGGTGCGTCCGCTACCCGGAAATGGTATTTGCAGCCGTCCCGTTGGCCACCACAACCCGGCACTCCGCACTGGCCATTGCTTTCAACGAAGTGGCGCGGCAGGCGATCATGGTCGATCCGAACTGGAACCACGGCGACTACTACGAAGGCTCTCGGCCGGATCTGGGATTGGCGGTCGCCCGCATGATCGGACATATCACTTACCTTTCCGATGAAGCCATGCGCCACAAATTCGGACGCCGGCTGCAGGACAAAAGCGATTTCTCTTTTAACTTCGACGCCGATTTCCAGGTGGAGAGTTATCTTCGCTATCAGGGCACCAAATTCGTCGAGCGCTTCGACGCCAACAGTTTTCTCTACATCACAAAGGCCGCCGACTATTTCGATCTGGAACGGCAGCACGGTACCGGTTCGCTGGTGGGCGCTTTTGCGAAGGCCACGGCTAGATTTCTGGTCGTTTCGTTCACCTCCGACTGGCTGTACCCGACCTATCAGTCTCGGTCCATCGTACAGGCCCTGAAAAAAAACGGCCTCGAGGTGAGCTTTTGCGAAATCGAGGCCGAGTGGGGCCATGACGCTTTTCTACTGCCCAATACGCGGTTGACATCACTGATCAAAGGCTTTTTGGAACGTGTCTACACTGAAATTCGACAACAATAGCATCCGCTTCGATCTTCAGATCATTGCGGCCTGGGTCGCACCGAACTCCCGCGTACTGGACCTGGGGTGCGGCGCCGGAGATCTGCTCTATTACCTGAAGACCCGCAAGAAAGTCCGCGGTACCGGTATCGAACACGATGAGGAAAATGTGGCCCTATGTGTCGAAAAGGGCGTTACGGTTCTGCAGGGCGACATAAACGCCGAGGTCCACGACTATCCGGACGAGGCCTTCGATACGGTCATCCTGAGCCAGACCCTGCAACAGGTCTACGAACCGGCAGCCTTGCTCCGCACGATCCTGCGCATCGGCAAAAAAGCAGTGGTCAGTTTTCCGAATTTCGGCCACTGGCAGGTGCGCCTGCAACTGCTGCTGACCGGTTATGCGCCGGTCACCCGGCAACTCCCCTACCAATGGTACGACACGCCCAACATTCGCGTGATTTCTTTGAAGGATTTCAGAAGATTCGCCCGTACCGTCGGCTTCAAGATTTTTAAAGAAACCGCCATCAAAGTGAACGGCCGCGAGGGCAGGACAATAGGTTTTATGCCGAACCTGCGGGCCAGCTTCGGCATCTTCCTGATCGGAAAGTAATTCCATCTGGATTTCCTGTTTTTATATACACAGAATCAAGGGTCACGGTAAGGAATAATTCCACAAGATTGCGCCGGATTTGGGTTCGTCTACAAGGCACATCCAGCGGCGCATATCGAGATACGTGTCGTTGGATGTAACGCAGTAGACGGGCCAAAAAACAAGCAAGATGTGGAACTATTTTTTTCTGGGGCCCCAAGTCTCAAAACAAGCGAACCCCGTCGCGAAGGTCATCATCTGGTTACTCTTTGAAGTCAATCGGCCGCTTGGGACGGTGGTCGTTGACAACCGAATTTCCAAGCTTAAGTTAAAGCCGTTATTTTGATGCGCTACTCATGACAGACCTCAGCCTGTTTTGCCACTGCGGAACCGAATGTGATCAAGCGGCGGGAGGTTATGACAGGTTAACCAACGCCATGGAGGACATAAATGGCTTTTGAGACAAGAGAAGAAGTTCTGGATAAGGTGCTCGCCATGAAAAAACCGAGTTGTCCGCACTGCGGCGAGCAGATGAATCTCTGGGAAGTCCCGCCGATTTCTATCGGCGACGGTCTGGGATGGGGAACGCCGTACCTTTTTATCTGCTTCAACGATTCGTGTTCGCTATACACCCAGGGTTGGGATCACATGAAGGAGAATTATGCCCACACGGCTTCGTATCGGTGCATGAATTATCCCGGTACCGAACAGTTCGAGCTGATACCGGTTTTCAGTTCCATGGGGGCGAAAGGCCAGATTATCGACGAAGAAGCACGAGCGATCGAAGAGGCCCAAAAAGAGGCGATTAAACGCGGGTTCTCCATCCTGGCAGAGTGCTACGTTAAAAAAGATGGGCCGGCCGTTCTGCGGATCCTGCTCGATCCGACCGAGGCAATGCGGGTACGCACCAAGGCCGCCGAAATGCTGGGCGACATCGGTGAAATCGATGCAATAGAACCGCTGCGCAACCTTAAAGTCGGCAACCAAATTTTAGAAACCAAATTGCAGGAGGCCGTTAATAAAATTCATGCGCGTAACTTTACGCAGGAATGCCCATTCTGCGCCGAAATCATCAAGAAAAGGGCTAAAATGTGCAAGCATTGCGGCAAGGAGGTTGCCGGCCTGTGAGCCCTGTTTA
>JBDNAO010000141.1:0-7728 GCA_039768375.1 Desulfobacterales bacterium
ACGCCGATGCCGATCAGCTTGACTTTTCCCTTGAACTTGGGATCTTCTTCCAGCTGGCGAAACATCTTGTTGACAGTGGGAGCCTCCCGCTGACAGTGCGGTCAGTACATGCTGAAAATCTCGATGACGACCACCTCGGCCTTGATATCCGGGATCGAAAAAACGGACTTTTGATCCAGTCCGAGGTACTGTCGGTAATGAAGTGCCTCGGGAACCGGCAGTTGAAAGTTCGGCAAGACCCCGCCTTCCGGCGGCGGCTGGTTGGCGGCGGATACCCAGCAGGGAAACGCCAGCAACAGCAAAAGCATCAAGATCAAATGGCAATTTTTCCGGCCCATCACACCGATTTCCTCTCGAATATCGCACTAATTACGGAAAAGAGCTATTTTTGGACGTAAGTCGACTATAGATCATCCCTGAGGGTATTAGTCAAACAAAAAAACGACCGATTTCCTCAGATCGGTTCCCTGAAAAAACACTACATGTTGTGCCATGAAACTGTTGACATACAAGAAAAATTTATATACAATATATAGCGATTGTATGACAAAAAATATCAATATCTACCCCCTTCAACGGATTATTTAGTTTATTACAAAATCAAGAGGTGCAGAAAGAATGATCAGACTGAATCTAAAGATAGATAGACGCAATCACAGAAGGTATCCTGGAGTCGAGGGTGCCATTGTAGCCGTGCGGCCTCGGGCTGAAATTCTGGGGCAGATGATCGATGTCGGCCTTGGCGGGTTGTCCTTTCAATACATCGATTCGGCCATTGACGAGAGCCCTTCGGATGAGCTGACGATTCTGATGTCGACGCCTCGTCTGTATCTGGATCGCATACCCTATCGCACCGTCGCCGACTTCGCACTGCCCCAGGAGTTTTCTTTCAGCTCGATTCCTGTCCGGCGCCGATGCGTGGCATTCGGCCACTTGACTCCCGAAAAGCGCGATGGCATCAAACAGCTGATACTGTATTGCACCCTCATCAAGCCTCGGTTTTGCAGCTTTCCCGAGCCCCGCCGCCAATATGTTCCGCTGAGCCAAGCCCTCTGAACCGCAACGCAAGGTGGGCACTTAAGGACGATATGTTCGCCTTGCGTTTTATTTCAAATCGTTACATTCTTTTTTGACCATCTCATTACTTTGCACCATATATTATCAATTGTCATTGACAATATAATCTCGATTGTTATATTCATCATGCAAATTTCGGGGCGCCTACTAATTTTAATCGATAAGGTGATATCCAATGCGATATGACAAGTTTACTATTAAATCTCAGGAATTGATTCAAAACGCTCAGGATCTGGCATCTCGTCAGAAGAATCCTCAGCTCGAGCCTGAACATCTGCTGAGTGCCATGCTGACGGAAACCGAGGGAATCGCCGGTGCCATCCTTCAGAAAATGGGGGTCGCCCCCGGCCAGGTGGTAAGTGAAATAACCCGCGCCGTCGAACATTTGCCCAAAGTCAGCCAGCCAGATCAAGTCTATGTGTCGACGCAAACCAAAAAGGTACTGGACGCCGCGTTTGCCGAAGCCGCCAAGATGAAGGATCAGTATGTCAGCATCGAACACATCCTGCTGGCCCTGTGCGATGAAAAGAATGGCGAAACACCCCGGATTCTGCACCGCCACGGCATCAACCGCGATGCCATTCTTAACGTCCTTATCGACATCCGGGGGTCCCAACGCATTACCGATCCCAATCCAGAGGAAAAGTATCAGGCTCTCGATAAGTTCAGCCGCAACTTGACCGATTTGGCGCGCCTGGGCAAACTCGACCCGGTCATCGGGCGAGACGAGGAAATCCGCCGGATCGTCCAGGTGCTTTCGCGCCGGACAAAAAACAACCCCGTGCTTATCGGCGAGCCCGGGGTGGGTAAAACCGCCATTGTCGAAGGCCTGGCCCAGCGCATCATCTCCGGCGATATTCCCGAGAGCCTAAAAAACCGACGACTGGTGGCCCTCGATATGGGTGCCCTGATCGCCGGTGCCAAGTACCGGGGGGAGTTCGAAGATCGACTCAAGGCCGTCATCAAGGAAGTGGAAAAATCGGACGGCGAGATCATTCTCTTCATCGATGAACTTCACACGCTGGTGGGTGCCGGTGCGGCCGAAGGCGCGGTCGACGCCTCCAATATGCTCAAACCGGCCCTGGCCCGCGGGACACTGCGCTGCGTAGGAGCGACGACCCTCAATGAATACCGCAAGTATATCGAAAAGGACGCCGCCCTGGAACGGCGTTTCCAACCGGTACTGGTCAAGCAACCGACCGTGGAAGACACGATCTCCATCCTGCGGGGGCTCAAGGAAAAATACGAAGTGCACCACGGTGTCCGGATCAAGGATTCGGCAATCGTGGCTGCGGCCACGCTGTCCGACCGTTATATTACCGACCGCTTTTTGCCCGACAAGGCGATCGATCTTATCGATGAGTGCGCATCCAAACTGAGGATCGAAATCGACAGCATGCCGACCGAGATCGACGACATTCAGCGCCGCATCACCCAGGCCGAAATCGAGAGGGAAGCATTGAAGAAGGAGAGCGATCCGGCCTCCCGGCAGCGCTTGGGCAAGCTCGAGGGCGAGCTGAGCAACCTGAAGGACGAGTTGCACGAAATGAAAGGCCACTGGTTAAACGAAAAAGAGCTGATACAAAATATCCGTGCGATCAAAGGAGAGCAGGAGCACCTCGGGGTAGAAGCCCAAAGGGCAGAGCGCCAAGGGGACCTGGCCAAGGTGGCCGAAATTCGTTACGGTCGACTGAACGATCTGCAGCGGCGCCTTGAGGAAGCCAACCGCCATCTTGCCGAACAGCAGGAAACCCACAAGATGCTCAAGGAAGAAGTCGATGCCGAAGACGTTGCCGAGGTCATTTCACACTGGACCGGTATTCCCGTCAGCAAGATGCTGGAAGGTGAAAAGGACAAGCTGATTCACATGGAGGAACGCTTGGGCCGGCGTGTCATCGGCCAGCATGAAGCCATCGTAGCCGTTTCCAATGCCGTCCGGCGCGCACGTGCCGGTCTACAGGACCCCAACCGTCCGATCGGTTCATTTATCTTCATGGGACCCACGGGTGTCGGAAAAACGGAACTGGCCAAAGCCCTGGCAGAATTTCTTTTCGACAGCGAGCAGGCGATTGTCCGTATCGATATGTCGGAATATATGGAAAAGCACGCCGTCGCGCGACTGATCGGTGCACCTCCGGGATACGTAGGCTATGAAGAAGGCGGCTATCTGACCGAGGCCGTTCGGCGGCGTCCCTATTCCGTGGTGCTGTTCGACGAAATCGAAAAGGCCCACCCGGAAGTCTTCAATGTGCTGCTCCAAATTCTGGATGATGGTCGGATGACCGACGGGCACGGCCGGACCGTGGATTTCAAAAACACCATCCTTATTATGACCTCCAATGTCGGCAGCCAATACATCCAGGAGTTGGGCGGCCTCCGGTACGAGGAAATGGTCGAGCGGGTTATGGATGCGTTGCGGAGCCACTTCAAACCCGAATTTTTAAACCGGATCGACGAAACCATCATCTTTCACAACCTGAGTCAGGATCAGCTGGGCGAAATCGTCGATATTCAGGTCGAACGGCTGGCTGGCCGACTGGCGGAAAAGAACATCGACCTGGTTCTCTCGCAGAGCGCCAAGGCCTTCGTGGCCGAAAAGGGTTACGATCCCGTATACGGTGCCCGACCTCTGAAACGCGTTATTCAAAAGCTCATCGAAAACGAACTGTCGCTGGAGATTCTCAATGGGAACATCCGCGAAGGGAACCGCGTCAGCGCCGAACGAAAGGGTGACCGGATTGTTTTCAAGATTGCGTAACGGCTGAACCGTCGACCACAACGCCTGGGAAGGGGAACCCGGGCGTTTTTATTTTGAACTGGCATGGGTCGCAAGCCGCAAATCACGGCCGCCATCGGCCGCCGGTGTGGCTACACGCCATCGGCAACTGGATGGCCAAAATCGATATTTTTATTGTAATCCAGTCGCGGCCGACGTATGATGCGCGCACGCCGACGATCCAAGGAGACCGATTACCCATGCCAATATCCACGTCCGAAAGACTGCGGCGTTTTCACGATCAGTTTTCGAGCAATGATTCCGTACTGATTCTGATCAATGCGGATCCGGATGCCATTGCCAGCGCCATGGCCGTCAGCCGCCTCCTGTGGCACAAAGTCGCCGGCACCACGATCGGACACGTCAATGACATCAAACGGCCCGACAACCTGGCAATGATCCGGTTGCTGGGAACCAAAATGGTGCACATCGATCAGATCAACCGTGAACAGCATCAGCGGGTGGTCATGGTCGACTCCCAGCCGAAGCACCATCCGGTCATGGAAACCTTCGCGCCCCAGGTGATCATCGACCATCACCCCGACACTGGGGTCCAGGCGCCGTTTCTCGATATCCGACCGAAATACGGCGCCACGGCCAGCATCATGACCGAATACTTGCGGGCGGCCAAAATAAAACCATCCGTCAAACTGGCTACCGGACTTTTCCACGCCATAAAGACCGATACCTGTGATTTCGAACGCCACACCCTGATAGAGGACGTGCGGGCATTTCAATTCTTGTTCCGGCACGCCAACATCTATCTCGCCCGCAAAATCGAACGGGCTGAAATTCGCCTCGATTTTTTGAAATTCTATAAGATCGCGCTGCAGAAAAAGATTCTGCGCAATGGCCGTGTCTTTGTGCACCTCGGAAACGTCCCCGCTTCAGATGTCTGTGTATTGATCGCCGATTTTTTCATGCGCGTCGACAAGGTTAATTGGAGCATCGTTTCCGGCATCTTCGCGCACAAATTGATTGTCATCCTCCGCAACGACGGCATTCGAAAAAACGCCGGAACCGTTGCCGCAAAAGGATTCGGTCAGATCGGGTCGGCCGGCGGGCACAAGAGCACGGCCCGCGCCGAAATCGAGCTGAACGCTCTCAAGCCACAGGTCGACGTCAAAAACGACAGGAAGCTCCAGCGTTGGATCATGAGTCACATCGAACGCAGAGCCGACAAAAAATAGGCCGCTCTTCGGGCGGATCTGCAGCCGGCGAAAAACACCGTGGTTTCCATTGTGCACTCTGACATGCCCAGCAATATGACCGTCACCATTCTTGGCTCGGGAACCTGTGTGCCTTCTCTCGAACGCAGTTCCTGCGCCATTCTGGTCGAGCTCGGCACATCCAAAGTGCTCATCGACAGTGGGGCCGGAACGATGCGGCGTCTGCTCGAATCCGGTATCACGATCTTCGACCTGTCCCACATCTTCTACAGCCATTTTCATCCTGATCACAGCGGGGAACTGGTGCCGATGCTTTTCGCCACCAAGTATCCGGAAAACCGGCACCGTCGGAATCCTCTCACGATTTGTGCCGGCGCCGGTTTTTTAAAATTCTTCAATGGGTTAAAGAAAGTTTACGGCCCCTGGATCGAGCTCGATCCAGGGATGTTGAGCATCTTCGAATTGGACACCGGCGGACCGGATGCCGCCCGTTTTGACGATTTTACAGTCAAGTCACTGCCGGTCAACCACAACCCGGAAAGCCTGGCCTACCGAATTGTCGACACCGGCGGCCGCTCGGTTGTCTATACCGGTGACAGCGACGTCTGCGACAACCTGGTGGCCATCGCCCGGGATGCCGATCTTTTCATCTGTGAATCCGCACTGCCTGACGCGCTAAAGGTCGACGGTCACCTGACACCGTCCCTGGCCGGCGAGATCGCGACGCAGGCCAACGTCGGTCGGCTGGTGCTGACCCACTTTTATCCGGAGTGCGATCAAGCCGATGTCGCGAAAGAATGCCGTAAAAGCTACTCCGGTCCGCTGGTTTTGGCCCGGGATTTGATGAACCTTAAATTATAAACCGGATGAACATGCCGTATTATCCAATTAATCTCGATATACGCAATCGCAACTGTCTGGTCATCGGCGGAGGCGGTGTCGGAACACGCAAAGCCTTGACCTTGCTGGCGTGCGGCGCCCGGGTAACCGTGGTCAGTCCCGAAGTCACCCAAAGGCTTGCGGATCTGGCCGGCAGCCGCGTTCTTGTCCTGGTGCAGCGTTCCTACCGTGAAGAAGATCTGAAGACTATGTTTCTGGTCATCGGTGCCACCGACGACGAGGAACTGAACCGCCGGGTTCACCGCGATGCCGAAAAGCGCGGCATCCTGTGCAATATCGCTGACCGCCCTGAAATATGTAATTTTATCCTGCCGTCGGTCGTTCGCCGCGGAGATCTGACCATCAGCATCTCCACTTCCGGCCGCAGCCCGGCTCTTGCAAAAAAGCTGCGCAAAGAGCTGGAGCTGGCCTATGGAGAAG
This sequence comes from Desulfobacterales bacterium, assembly GCA_039768375.1. Classification (GTDB taxonomy): domain Bacteria; phylum Desulfobacterota; class Desulfobacteria; order Desulfobacterales; family SG8-13; genus JARFQH01. The sequence continues at coordinate 6,343 of JBDNAO010000141.1, forward strand.
AGTACAGCTTGCTGTTGCACCTAATGGGCGCGATCCGCCGCAAACTATTAAAGGAAGCCCATGCGCCCGAAGCCCACAAGCCGCTTTTCGAGCAGTTGGTCGACAGCGAGCTGCCTGCAATGATACGCGAAGATCGCCGGGCCGACATCGATCATCTGCTCCACGAGGTTCTCGGCCAGGGATTTACTTATGATACACTGATGAAAGAAAGCGATCCTTCCGCGACATAAGATGAGGCTTTCATGGAAGTGCTGATTATCGTCACGATCCTCTTTTACATGTTAAGCGCCGCCGGTTATTTTGCGTATCTTTTTTTTCAAGAGGACTACCTGCACCGCGTTGGCTACATTCTCGTTCTAGCCGGATTCATCTGTCACACGTTTTCCATCGTCTACAACGGGATCGCATCCGGAGGCTTTCCTGTGCGCAACCTGCACGAAACCCTATCCATTGCGGGTTGGACCGTCGCCGGTTTTTTTCTGGTTTTTCAGTCAAGGTTCAAGTTAAAAGTTTTGGGTATTTACGCGGCACCTCTGATCGCGCTGATCATGTTCGCCGTCGCCCAGGTGCCGAACACACCGTCTCAGGAACAGAGTATCTTTAAAAATTTCTGGTTGATCTCGCACGTGGTGGCTGTTTTTATCGGCAATGCGGCTTTTGCGTTGGCCTGCGGCATCGGGATTCTCTACCTGTTGCAAGAACGTGCCATAAAAACCAAAAATCCGGGATTTTTTTTCCGCCGCCTGCCGTCTCTGGATATGCTCGATGGGACCGGTTACACGTGCATTATCGTCGGGTTCACCCTGCTGACCTTCGGCTTGATCAGCGGGTTCATCTATGCCAAGACAATTTGGGGTCGGTTCTGGGGCTGGGATCCCAAGGAAGTTTGGTCGGGCATCACCTGGCTCTTTTACGCCGCCCTGCTCCACGGACGGTTGAACGTCGGCTGGCGCGGGCGCCGGGCGGCCATCATGGCGATCATCGGTTTTGCCATTCTCCTGTTCACTTTTCTGGGGGTCAATTTTTTGCTCACGGGGCACCACAAACCCTTTACGACTTTTTAATTTTTATTTCGTACTTATCTTAACATCTTGGTGTTAAACGCTCATGACCCTCGGGCTGCCACGGTGCATGAAAATGATGCGCCGGAGCCCGGATGAGCGGTTGAGAAAAGCGGCTGACTGTCTGAGTCGCCGGGGTCTTAGACCGGACCCAATGTTGATACCGCGTTAAAGGCACAACATTGAGGACAATCCCGACCCCCTTATTAAATCACGGGCCTGGTCCGAGCTTAGAGCCCGTTGGCGGCGAGTTTCAGCCGTCTTTCGAAACCGGTTATACGGGCGGAGGCGCCCACCTTATTTTCGTACTAAATTGCGTTGCACG
>JBDNAO010000142.1:0-11075 GCA_039768375.1 Desulfobacterales bacterium
CCCCAAGCGAACGGATTGGCCGAGGTGCAGAGCCGTGCGGTCGCCTTTCAGCGGTTGGTCGTCGATAAGAATGTCCTGGTCTCCGATAGCCGTTAAGACAACCTGTTCATCCATTCGCCGGATCGAGCAGTGATGGCGAACAGCCTCCGGTGACTGACCACCGATCAGCAGCCCTCCGTCCGCGGCGCTGTCGTTCTGCCCGATGGTAAGCGGTGCTTCGGTGATGGGATAGGCCAGATCGCGATAGAGCAGGTGGGTGGGCTGCCTCCCGGTTGACGTCACCGGCTCGCTTTGCGGCGATCCGGCCGTGTTGAACGGCTGCCAGGGCCGGCTGGTGAAAAAGGCGGCGCCGTTGCTGGTGGTCGGGTGATCAAACTGGTCCCAAATCCGAAGCGTGTTAAGGGCACTGGCCCCGATCTCGAGTTCAACCAGGCGCGGCTGGTTGAAACCGGACATAAGGGTCGACGCCCCGGGCAACCGGGCGAAGCGATGACTCATCAGCACCGTCACGTTGTCCTGCGGCCGGCCTGTTTTTTCCATAAGCGAACGGACGAGAGCGCGCGCCTGTTCGAGAAAAGAGGCGGACTTTCGAACCAGCAGATCCCGATTCAGGGCAACCCGGTGGACGGTGGCGCCGGCGCGCAGGTCAATGGTGACCGTTGGATCCTCGTGCCGGCGGTTCAGTATTTCCGGTATGCGATCGTAGAGCGCCTGTTCGCTGGCGGCTTCGTGCAGCGGGTCGAATCGCGTGGTTCGCACAAACTCTTCGGCCATTTTTTCGGCCCAGATCCGGTAAAGGTGGACCAGACCCAGTTCATCCAGGGTTTCCGTTTCTTGGAGGCGCAGCTGCTCGCCTTGTTCGAGCAGCGTCACTTCCGTGCGGTGCAAATGTATGTCTAAAAAAAACAGTTGGCTCTCCGGATAAGGTTGCGGCACGGCTGCCACCGCCTGGATGACGAGACCTTTGATCGGGATGGACAATTCCTGGGTCATGCCGAGAAGGAGCCCGAGTTGATGCCGGCTGTAAAAGGCCGGTACGGCAATCATGACCTCGTTTCCATGCGGTTTTAACTTTTCCCAAATCTGGGCCAGATGGGCAAAGGCAATCTCCGCATTGGTTTCCGCGTAGCGTCGGGGGGTTTTGAGCGGGTCAGTGCTCAACTGGTCCCAGAAGCGGTGTTGGACCTTCTGGGGGTGAAGTCGGGCCTGCCGTTCTGCGGATTGGCCCACCACAAGTCCTTTTTTTTGCGGCAGTGCAAATCCGGGACTTTCGGTTTCCGGTCCATCGACGGCCAGCAACCTCGGCGGCAGCTGACCCGCCGCCAAGACGCCGACATCACTGAGTTCAAGGGATATTAACGACATGGTATCGACCTTTGCAATGATCTATGACCTGATTTTGCATGAAAATCGATGGCCGGAATGCGCCGCGATCCTGTCAAACACATCTCGGGTATGGCGATGCGCTGGCCGTCAGGCCGCATGCAGGTGGCTCGTCAGCTTCTCCTCGCAGTACGCGTCTGTTTCCGAAACATAGCGCTCCTGCAGCAGCTCTAATTGATGAAGCATGAACATGAGGACAATGCTCAACAACAGCGCAATCAAAGTGGAGTTGAAGGCGACGCCCAGGCTCCGAACCACGCCGAAGATATCGCCCTCGAGGGCTTTGTGGGCCTGGCCCAGGGCATCGCCGATACCCCTCACCGTCCCGATGAAGCCGATCGATGGGATGGCCCAGGCGATGTAGCGGATCATGGAAAGCTCGGACTCCAGCCGCTCACTCTCGGCAACGCAGTAGGCATGTGTCGCGCCGGCAACGTCCTGGATGTTGCCGGTGGTCCGGAAGCGTTGCAAACCCGCCAGTAAAGCCCTCGGAAGCAGCGCGTTGCGCTGATGATTCGGCAGGGCCTGTATTTTACGGGCAAACTCGCGGGTGTCTTCCGGAAGAATGCGATCGCCTTCGGCCAGCGGGAGCAGGTCTTGTTGCAGCAAGGCCCGATTGCGGCTTGTCGTGACAGCTTTGTAGATCATGATCGCCAGCGCCCAGAACAGCAAAATGAAGCAGGCCTCCTGCTCATAATCGCGGACCAGCACATAGACCGACCGTTCAGTGGTTTGCTGGGCGTCATCCGTCTTTGCCATGGCGGCCTGTTGGGCCAGAATCGCATCGGCTTTCGGACGGATGATCCCAAGATAGAGCGCGTGCACAACGATGACGATCAGTATCAGCGACAGCAGCTGATAGGCGAATTCAAACGAAATGGGAAAGCTTTTCCTCATGGTTGTTGTCCATCACTAAGAATGAGCGCGTGTTGGGTCCCAAATGCTAACCGCGGACCGTAAAAATAAGGGCTATATATCATAAGGAAAATCAACTGCTTGATCTGCCTTGATTTTCTCAGATGGGCGCATCGGCTTCAAGGGTGCCGATCGGCTGGGCCGCGCTTTATCCGATTTGGGTTTCTTCTCCGAAGGCGGTAACGGCTCGTCTCCTGCGGGGCCTGTTTCAGACCCCTTATTTTCGATCGGAACGCCGTCATCGCTTTGCGTCAGTACATAAGATGACGGCCGACTGCTCGATGTCGTCAGCCGATCGATTCGACCCGGCAGGGGCTGGAAGCTATTACGGTTTTCATCGGCGTCTCCGAGGCCTTGACTCAAAAGCAGACTAAAGACAGTCAACACTATGGGGGGCCAATGCGTCATTTCATCTATCCTCTAACAGGCTGTTGAAAAACTATTGCGCTTGGCCATACAGTGTTAAAATCCGGCTCAAAATGCTCATTTATCACTTATAAACTCCGCTTTTTCGCCGAATTTTGCCTTGTCTTGCCTGCGCTCATGACGTTTTTCAACACCCTGCTAATTGGCGTAACGGCAGATCCGAAAGCCCAAATCCGGCCGTTTGGTATTGCTGTAGTCGCGGTAGGTCAGCCGCAATGTGCTGATGCTGGCGTGCCGCCAGCTGGAGCCCCTGACCACCCGCAGCGATCCGTTTTTGGGGCCGGTGGGATCGGCGACCACCTTTTCGGCGTCGTAACTGTAAATTTCGTAATAGTCGTTGCTCCATTCGGACACGTTGCCGCCCATGTCGAAGAATCCGAGCGGGTTGGCCGGAAATTTTCCGGGGGCGGCAGCAACCGGGAAGCCATCGGTGTAGCCTTCAATGGTGTTTGTCAGCAGGCTTCTGGCGGAGGTGTCGGCAAAATTACCGGACTTCGGACTTGGCGGAAACTTGGCGCCCCAGGGATATTTCAGTTTGACGCCGCTAGGGGTCGAGCGGGCGCAGTATTCCCACTCCGCTTCGGTGGGCAGGCGATATCCGGCGGTCATGGGCTCGGCAGCCTCCAGCTTGCCGTTTCTCAAGACATAAGCCGGCGGCAGAGATTCCCTGGCACTCAGCCAGTTGCAGTACAGAGCCGCTTGTTCCCATGTGATCTGCACAGCCGGCAGGTCATCATCATTCAAACTGATGGCGTTTATATCGCCCGAATCGTGCCGGGCCAGGAATTCTCTGAATTCTCTGTTCGTGACTTCTTTCAGACCCATGTAAAAGGGGCGTTTCAGCTCGATTTTGCGCAGGGTTTCATTGGAGCGACGTCCCTGTTCCCCCCGGGAAGACCCCATGACGAACGGCCCGGGTCGAATGCGTTTCAGGGCATACCCGTTGCGTGCCGTGATACGTTCTTGCGAGGATGTCCCTGTGGGGGTCAGTGCTTTCAAAACGGCCTGGATTTCCTGGGGGAATCCAGGTCGGGGTGTTATGCGGGTTTGAAAGGGCTGATACCCTTTTTTCCGGATTTCGATCTTCTGGGCCGTGGCCAGTAGATCCAAGCGCTGGGGCACCTTCCCGATCGATCTTCCGTTAATGAAGAGGTCGGCCCCTGCCGGTTGGACGGAAAAATGGACGATTCCTTTTACGGCGCGCAGATCCACTTCCAGGGTCTCTTCTTCGGCCGTTTCGATCTGAATGGTGCGGACGGCATCTTCATAACCGGCCTTAGAAAGCTGAATGACATGCGGGATCCCGGGTGCGAGGCTCACCTCGAGGGGGGTTTGACCGCTATAGCGCTTTCCGACCATCACGCGCGCTCCCGCAGGTGAGCTCTTTACCATCAATTTGCCGTCGGCCGGTTCCAGACGGACACCGGTGAGTTCCCTGGGAAGACCCGCCTCCGTCACCAGCTGCGTCTGCCACGGTTTGTACCGCTCGGCGCTCAATTCCACCGTATGGGTTCCCGCCGTAAGCTCCAGCGTTACCGGCGTTTTGCCGACCTGCACACCATCGACCAAAACGAGCGCCCCGGACGGAACAGAGCTGATGAACACGTCGGACCACCCGGGTATCAACACCAGATCCATTTCCTGGAGTCTCCCGCAGCCCTCGACGGTCACCTCGCTCTGATGATCTTGGTAGCGCTCGGCCTTGACAATCAGTCGCTGAATCCCGGCCGCAACCGCCAGCTCCAAGAGCGGCGTTTGCCCCACCTCTTGATCCGCGAGGAAGACCCGCGCTGCCCGAATTTCTGTGTCAGGCGCGTCCTTCGGGTGTGCCCGAACTGAGAGCTTGCCGGGAAGCTGTTGCAGCGTCAAGCGAAAGCTCTGGTGTTTTTCCGCACCGACCACCAACTGGGTCTCGAGCGGCGCATAACACGGTTTGTCGACCTGCAGCGTGTATTTTCCGGGCCGCAACAGATAATGCTCTCCGAAACGCGGCGCCAGAAGGCTTCCCCGGATGGATACATCGGCCGGGGCCGGATCGATCTGTAACAAGACCTGGCGGGCCGTAAAAACATACCCGGCCAGCGCGACGAGTCCGAACAGAACCAAAGCCAGGCCGGCCGCGGTCAGCCATTTCCGTGAGACCCGGGCGGATTTGGCGCGATTTCGGCGCGAGGGACGATAGGGGATCGGCGCGATGGTTTCGGCAGGGGGTGACCGCTTATCGATAGGCTTGTCGACCATATGTGCTTTGCTTACACCTTGACCTTGCAGATAACCGATATGCGCTGGGATTGTTGACCGGATTCGACCCTTAAGATTTTCCTGACATCCTGGTAACCCTCCCGCGAACCGACCACCGTGTAGGTGCCCGGCCTGAGGAACAACTCGTGAACGCTAAACCGGCCGAATTTTCCGACCTTGTAGACCGCCACCTCGGTGTAATTGTCCGATTCAATGGTCAACCGCACCGGTGTCTGGGCGGCTTCGACCAGCGCCTTCAGCTGTTCGATCCGGGCATTCAGCCGAGGGCCCTTGGCCTCGAAGCCCTCGGTTTCGTCAAGCAGTGACAGCGCGTTTTGAAGCTGGCGATCGGACTCCAGGGCACCGGGCTTGTCGAGAAAAAAGCGAATCCGCTTGTTGATACGGATGTAATCCTGGGCACGCGCCGTGCCTACGACGGCAAAGCGAATGTTGCCGTCCAACTCGAGGACATTCTGATAGGAGGCCAGCGCCTGTTCCCAGTCTTCCGACTTTTCGGCCCGAATCGCAGCTTGACGCAGATCCTCGATCCGGTTCAGCCGAATCGCCTGATCCGTCTGCGCCAGTGCATCGATGACCCCGGGGTCGTCCGGTCGAATCGCCCTGGCCTCAAGCAGTCGGGATCGGGCCGTCTGAAGATCGTTTTGGGCCAGTGCCGCCAGACCCGCCGACATCAGATGTTGGAATTGCGCCTCTGCGAGTCTTGCCTTTACCCGGATGCGACCGGCAATCGCTTGTTCCGCTTCGGGGTCCAGCGCCAGGGCCTGCTGGTAGTCGGTCAGGGCCAGGGCATCGTTTCGGTCGCTCTCGTGGGCGGTAGCCGATTCGACGAGGCGCTTGACGGCTTCGGCGTGCGCGGCTCTCGCCAGGCCGTGCCGGGCGACCGTGTTGTCCGGGTCCAGCAAAAGGGCCGCTTGGAAATTGTTCTGCGCCATTTGGCCGTCGCCTTTGGTCAGGGCTGTCAGCCCCTCTTCAATGAAGCGCTGCAAGGCGGCCGGCATTCGACCGACCAGCAGGTTCGCATTTTTTAGGGCGGCGGCGTAACGGTCGGTTGCGGCGTTATAATCGTTTTGCGACAGCAACGTGTGAGCCTCCCGACCGAGGATGATCATTTCCGAATACAGGGGCCCGCCCCATTCGGACACCCCTTTGTTCTCCAGTGTGGATGTGACCCGGGAAAATTCAGCTCGCTGCCGTTCGGCCTGCGCTTTCTCCATCGCCTGTGTTGCCGTTTCAGATACAGCCGGGCTAATGGGTGCTGATTTTGTGGAATCCGGCAGGGCGGTTATGCTCTTATCATCGGCGACAGGCGGCGGGGTATCCGATACGGCAATAATGGGGTGGGACTTCAGGTAGTGCAAAAGCCATCCCCCCAGTACAAGGACGGCAATCAGCACCAAGCCGAGCAGTGAGACCTTTCGCAGGCGGCGTCTTTCAGGCCGAAGACGGTCCTGCCCGCGGCGTGACCCTTGAATGGACAGGGGGCTGATGACTTCCGCAGAGGCCTTTTTCGAAGAGTGTTCGTTTTGTGATGGGTGCGGCATGGTTTTCTGACGGTCGTTTATGAGCCTGCTAATTTCATGAAATATACGGGATAGTGTCTATCCACACATAAATTGTCTTATCCATTGTTGCCTGCTGCTCGATATTTCAAGCCCGGGGACATAACAATGACCATCGGCAATGTTGGTTCAGGTTTCAGGGCAGCCGCTGGCCTGAAAAGCGGCCAGTTTAATCAAAAAAGAAACTTTGCCCTTGGCTAGTTTCATATGACGGGTTAATTAAAATTAACGTCGAACACGCGAACGTCCAACATCGAATAATGCATTCTGTCAATTTAAAAAGACTGCGCAAAGCGAATCTACTCTTCAAAGCTCTGTGGTTCAGTGTTCGGCGGTTCGCTTGTTATAAAATCGATAAGGCGTAGCGTCATCAATATTCAACGTTCGATGTTGGGCGTTCGATGTTCGACGTTCAATCTGTTCACTGTTCCGGCCACGTGAAGTTTCACACGAGATTTTAGGGCTTGCCCGCCCGCCTAAGATAATGCCAAATACCAAGATACAAGCACCAAAATACAAATAAGTTCCAAATTACAGTACCCAATGACCCAAACAGTTTAAAGGTTCACCGTTCCCCGTTCAGGGTTGAAGGATTGGAGCGATATAGGTTTAAAGGTTCACCGTTCAGGATTGAAGTCCTTCCCTGAACCCTGAACCGATTAGTTAAGGTTATTATTTGCGATTTGGAATTTTTAATCGAAACTTAAAAGTTTCCTCTTCGATCAAACTGAATGCTTGCGACCAGAGGCGCCGCTGAACCGGGGATCCTCAAATTGCTTTCATCCCTCAACGCAGCCGAGACACCTCAAAAATGCCACGATACTAAGGATCTGCCGACAGGGCCGGGTTTGCGGGGTCGCCGGAGGCATCCGGTCCAAAACCGGTCTCGGCATCGTAAATTTGGCGCAACAGTTTTCGCCAGGTATCGAACTGCTCTTGGGCGGAACCGGTCAATTCGTACTGTTTTCCTTCAAAATCCATCACCACAGGCTTCATTTCGCTTCCAAATGAATCGCTCAGTTCCTTGATGACTTCGGAGTGAATTTTCGCTTCTCTGGAAATGTTAAACCCGTTGATGAGAACCTGACCGCCGAGAATGATCATTCCGGTCTCTACCGCTGCAGTGTTGGTGACATCACTGGCACCGAGAGCAACCGCACCCGCTATTATCAAAGCCCCGGCTATCTGACGGATCAGAGCGTCTCGCTTGATTTTTCTGATGGCCGCCAGCTCATCGAAGCTCAGGTGGCGCCAATTTTCGTAAGGCGGCCACATTTCATTATAAAATTCCTCGTAGTAATTGTTGAGGACATCCACATACATGTATTCTCTTTCCCTTATTCTTTGCAACCGCTCCATCATGGGGTCGCCGTCGGCCGGTAGACGTTGGATGGTAAGTCGGTCATCTTTGTTCGCGGCTAAATAGCCGGTATAGGCAATCGGAGCAAAATCTTGCGCGAATTTCAACCGAGAGACCGTACGGATGTTGTGGATCTCCTGCGCAGACAGTTTCAGTTTGTAATTCGCCATGTCGTTGACAATCGTGTTGTACAGGTCTTGGAAGGCGTCTCTCTTTCCCTTCTGGGTGTCATCGTATGACGCGCGGCTGGCCTCGATGCGGTAAGATTTGTGAAACCAGTCGGTGCCGGTGGCATCGATGACGGCCACGTCCATCACCAGGATCTCTCCGTTGGACTTTACGATTTTTCCTTTTACCACAACGTCCGTGCTGGCGGTCTCGTTTGGAATAACCCGCACCGCTCCCCACTGACCGCTCTGTTGCAGTGTGTTTTTCAGGTGGTAAGGCATGAAATTCGATTCCGCCGTTCGAATCTCTGGAGTGGTTCCTTCCTTTTCGGCGGATTCCGTTGTGATCTCCTCGGTTTCAAACACAAGAACACCGACGTCCATCAGTTGGTCTTCCGGAATTTCCTCCTGGGCTTGCAGAATCTGGGTGGGGACGACTTTCTGGGTATGGAATGTCGTGGCACAGCCGGAGACGATGATGAGAACGATCAGAGCCATCGGAAAAAATATCGATTGGATGCGCTTCTTACAGCCGGCTGGCTGAATCAATGGGGCGCAGCAGGGGAGCTCAATCGGTTTGCCGACTGTTTTTCTTGTAGGCTTCATATTCTTTCCAAAGTTTTGCTTTAAGCTCCGGGTCGGTTTCTTTCTCGGCAGCTTCCCGCAGTTGCCGGGCGACGATGTCATCGTCGTCTTGACCGGCATAGCGATCGTCTCGATCCCGAGAAGTCCCCCCTATACCGGTTTGCGGTTGTTCTGACGGACCCTTGACGGCCGGCCCTTCTCCTGAAGTGGTGTCTTGGGACGCTGCGGTTTCATCGGTCTGGGATTCGGGGGTTTCAGAACGGTCCTGTTCTTGCGTGTCGTCCGAGGTGTACGCGGAATCGGACGTCGATTCGGATTCCAGGTCGATACCCTTTTCCTTCAGGCGCCGCGCGGCGGCAGCGACCTCCTCGGACAGATCCCGCATTCGCTCTGCGGACTTGGCCCGGATCAGTTCCAATTCCTTCAGAAGCATGGAATCGAAGGCTGCCAGGGAAGTGTCCAACTCCCGGTCTAAAATGGCCACTTCATCTCCGACCTGCTCCTCCGGTATGTTCGGGTCCATCGTATTTTGGTAGTCAAAGTCGGAATCCTCTGGTAAAGACGCTGCCGGAACGGCGTATTTGGCATTCAGGGCCTCCAACTGAGCCACCGTTTTGCGCTCTTCCGCCACTACGGCCTGTACCTGGTTCAGGTAGGCTTCGTAGGCGGCGACGGTGTCCGGATCGGCTCTCTTGGACTGCTTGAGCGTTTGCATCTCCGCGGCAATGCGGTCTCTGAAGGCCAGGTTCATGCGCAGCTTCTCCCGCGCCTGCTCCAGGTCGTATGTCAATACATCGGTGGCGTTGCCGAAAAGCGGGCCCGGTGGGATGAGCCATACCATCAGGCCGATCAACACCCATCCGATTCTTGCGTTAATTGGCGCGGGCATTGTTCACCGGCAAGCATCTAATGGTTAACTGTTTGATTTCACCATTTAAAATTAAATGTAAGCCCAAATCTAACGATTTGGTGTCGGGGTGTCAAGCGATAGCCTATCTCAGGTTTGCGGGTGGCGAAGAGAAAGGAGGGGGGTCAAACATAACAGTTTGTTTTTTTTAGAAATGATTCTATAAGGCGGTCGATATCCTTTCGGATAGGTTCGCCTTGTTTCTTCCCCATCGTTTTAGCCATAGCGGTCAAATCGTCACGCTGGCGCTCTGTCAAATAAATCTGAGTCCGTACCATGCCGCACCGCCATAAACGTATACAAACGTCAAAAAGGCATCCCAATGAAAAGCCGCAAGGATGCGAGGTCTTCCCCGAACCGATAGCCCACCCCGACCCGCGCAAGGTCGAAGAACAAGATTTTCCAGCCTTCCTTCGAACTCAAGGTCAGCCCGGCCTCCCACTGCAGACGCACCTCGATCGGGTCCGGCTTTGACTCCACCACTACCACTTCGCCCGGGAAAAGATAGTTGACGCCATAGATACTGAGCAACAGCTCTTTGCGGTATATCTTAAGTCCCAGCGGAAACCGCACGTCCAGGCCGGTTTCGATAGACCAAAAGTTATCACGCGGGCCGCCGCTGAATGTGGTGTAGCCGGAGTTGCGAAGTGCGTTGCCCAAGGTTAGATCGAAAGGATCCAGATCAAACAGCAAATGACTCTTGATACCCGATGAATAAATAAATTTTGACGGCCCTCCCGACAGGTCTTTGGCGCCACCGACGGTGAAGAGCGGCATAACGATCCAAAAATCCCGCACGGGAAACTGGAGCTCCATACCCAGCGAGAGTGACAGCAGGTCGAAGTCGATATCTCCATCGCCGGAATCGATATTGAAAATCCCGATATCCACCGGAAACCTGAGTTTGAGGCCCCAATCGTAGTCCCTCAGGTTTCGCACGGTGAAAGAGAGTGGAAGCTGGTAGACGCTGGCATTCTCGTTTGTGCCGATGTAAAACCCGTCTCGGTACTGCTCCAGGAAGCCATAGTTGAACCGGTCGCTGTCATGGTCTTCGGCATGGGCCGTCCTTGAGAATCCATCCAAGCTCAATACCACTATGACGAGTGAAATGAATGTGACAGCAATTTGTTTGGTTTTTTTCTAATCCCCACTGGCGATATTTGTCCCGGAGTAACCCCAACGTTGGAAAAGCCGGAGGGCTTCAGAGTCAGGCGTCAAGGGTGAAGCTGTAATCTCCTACCGCAATCCCTTGAGAACGCAGGATCTGAAGTCCTCCGGCTTTCCGCGTTGTTTTCATGGTAAACAACATGGCAAAATCGATCCCATCCTTCGAATTCACCGATGGGGATATCCTAAAATTAGTGGTTTTGCGATGATATTGCCTATTGTATTAGGCATTAATTACGAACTATTAGCTAGTGCCCATCCGCGATCTTTTCAAGGCGCTTTTAAGTGTCCAATTCATAAATGTGGATTTTTTTCGCTGGGTAAGGCCGCACAAGGGTTTGCGG
>JBDNAO010000554.1:0-3439 GCA_039768375.1 Desulfobacterales bacterium
GGCGTCGGGATAGAGCTTCTGGGCTGCCAGCATCGATGCCACGGCGTCGAAATCGGCATTGATGTGGGTCGTGATAACGGTCAGATCCATGCGATGTTTTCCGAAAGGATTGATATGCGGTTTAAAGGGTTAAAATTACACATAACCTTGACTTTATCAAGCATGGGGAGAGGTTTAGCCGGTTGTGCCCGTTGTGCCCGTTGAGCCGGTTGGGCCTTTTTGGCCCGTAAACGGTTGAACTGAACGGTGCAAGGAAAATGATGAAAACCGGTCAATAGGGTGCAAATGTGGGGACGCGCACGACAAGGTGATGAAGGGAACGGCGTGGAGAGCTCAAAATTTCAAGTTGAAAACTCAAAACCTAATAAAACGCAAGAGCAAATCAGGCCTTCTCCACAGCCGGTTAAGCCAGTCCAACGGGCTAAACGGGCCCAACCGGCTAAACGGGCTCAACGGACTAAAACAGTATTGTAGTCTGATAGACATTATGTTACAATGTATCTCATTAGTTGTGTAAAAAAAGAGTCGTTTTGCTAATAAAAGGGGGAATCGACATATGCCGGTCTATCTTTGGCAGGGCAAAAACGTGCGCGGCGAAAAAAAGAAAGGCGAAATGGAGTCGTCTTCGGAGGAGATCGTCCGGACCAGTCTCAGACGGATGAAGATTGAGCCAACCAAGATTAAACTAAAGCCGAAGGACCTTTTCGCAAACGTCGCTTTTCTGCAACCGAAGGTCAAGCAACACGATATCATCCTGTTTGCCCGTCAGTTCTCAACCATGATCGATGCCGGCCTGCCCATTATCCAATGTCTGGACATCCTTTACGGGCAGCAGGAGAATGCCACCTTCAAGAAAATGCTGAAAAGCATCAAAGAATCGGTTGAAGGCGGTGCGACACTGGCCGAGTCGCTGAAAAAATTCCCCAAACAGTTCGACGATCTTTTCGTGAACATGGTGGCGGCCGGCGAGGCTGGCGGTATTCTGGACACGATTCTGCGTCGGCTGTCGGTCTACATGGAAAAGACCGCCAAGCTGAAGTCCCAAGTAAAGGGCGCAATGACTTACCCGGTTGTGACCTTGATCATTGCCGCCATCGTGCTGGCGGTCATCCTGGTGTTCGTCATTCCGGTTTTCCAGGAAATGTTCGCCGATTTCGGCAGTGAACTGCCGGCGTTTACCCAACTCGTCATCGACGTCAGCGACTTTGCCAAGAAAAACATCATATGGATCGTTATCGGCCTGATCCTTTTCATCTTCGCGTTCAGGAAAGTTTACAGTACCGAAAAAGGACGCGAGATGGTCGATGATATGATCCTGAAACTGCCGGTGTTCGGTGCCCTGATCCGTAAAGTGGCCGTCGCAAAGTTCACCCGTACAATGAGTACCATGCTCTCCAGCGGGGTTGCGATACTGGAGGCCCTCGATATCGTGGCCAAGACCGCCGGCAACAAGACCATCGAAAAAGCGGTCTACAGCGTAAGGTCCGACATCGCAGAAGGCCGCACCATGGCCGATCCCCTCCAGGAGAGCGGCGTTTTTCCATCGATGGTCTGCCAGATGATCGCGGTCGGCGAATCCACCGGCGCCCTCGACTCCATGTTGGAAAAGATCGCCGTTTTTTACGACGACGAGGTCGATCAGGCGGTGGAAAACTTGACAGCACTGATCGAACCGTTCATGCTGGTTTTTCTCGGTGTGACGATCGGCGGTCTGGTCATCGCCATGTACCTGCCGATCTTTAAAATGGCCGGCACCATCGGCGGTTGACACGGCCGGCTGATGACTGCCAGCCGGTAAACAAAGTGCCGGTGTTTTTTGGGTGGGACTGCACGCAGTCCCTTCGGGCGCACTCAATAATAACGTCACATTCTGAACGCCGATTCATCCCGTCCGGCTGCCGGTGTGAAAACTGGTAATATCCGGATATTCTCTCTTTTTCGCGCCTTACCGGTTGGGCGCCTCGACGCCCTGAATTGTGAACTTGTTTTTTCGTGAACCCTTGCGGCGGTGGAAAAGCCCGCCGCCTCACTCCCCTGCAGCCACGGTTAGAAAATCCTCGGCCGTGACTGAGACCACCTGTTAAAGCACCAGCCATGCAAAACTTACCCGTCCACACCGCTTCGAAAAGTGACGAGGATATGCGCTTTAGGTTGAAGTGGTTGATGTTGGCGCGGGTCCTGTTCACGACCCTTCTGCTCGGCTCCACGATCGTTCTGCAGCTCGGCGTTGCCGCGTCCCCGCTGGCCCCCGGTCTACTGGTGCTCTATGGCCTGATAGCCAGCATATTCTTCATGTCTTTTCTCTACACCCTTCTCCTCGGCCGGGTCGCAAACGTGGTTGCCTTTACCTACGTCCAGATCGGGCTGGACACGGTGATCGTGTCTTTGGTCATCTATGTGACGGGCAATTACTCGAGCATTTTTTCCTTTCTCTACCTGGTGGTTATCATCTATTCGAGCATGCTGCTCTATCGTAGGGGCAGCATGATCATTTCGCTGCTGTGCAGCACTCAGTATGCCCTTTTGGTCATATCGGAATTCAAGGGTATTATAAAGCCCTTCGAACTCGAAGATGGGTTGGCGGCCGGCAACGGTGATTTTAACCAGGTCTTGTATAAAATCCTGATAACGATCTTCGGTTGTTTTGCGGTGGCTTTTTTGAGCAGTCTGTTGGCCGAACAGACCCGCAAATCGCGCAAGGAACTCTGGGCCATGGAGGACCAGGTTCGGCGGGTCGAAAAAATGGCGGCTGTCGGTGAAATGGCGGCGGGACTGGCTCATGAAATCAAGAACCCGCTGGCATCGATGACCGGTTCAATTCAAATCCTGCGCGACGGGGTGCGCCTCGATCCCGATCATGCCCGTCTTATGCATATCGTTCTGCGTGAAGCCGACCGCCTCAGTTCGCTTGTAAACAATTTTCTGCTCTTTGCCCGCCCACCCGCTGGCAAGATTGAACGGATCGCACTGGGCAAAGCCGTCGCCGAAACCGTGGAGCTGTTTGAAAAAGACACGAGCTGCCGCGGTCGGATTTCAATCCGGAAGGATTTTAAGGCCGGCTTATTCGTCGATATGGATCAGGTTCATCTGCGCCAGATATTATGGAACCTTTTGCTCAATGCATCCGAGGCCATCAACGGCAGCGGAACAATCTCCATCCGTCTCTATCCCACAAAGGTACACCGGGCTTGCATCGAGGTCACCGATGACGGCTGTGGCATGTCGAACGACACCATCAAATCGATTTTCGATCCTTTTTTTACAACCAAACCAAGCGGCACTGGATTGGGGCTCTCCATCGTCCACAGCATCATCGAATCGTATGGCAGTCGTCTCGAAGTTGGCAGTCGCCAAGGCGCTGGAACGACCTTTTCTTTCTGCCTAAAACGGATCGACCCACCGACCGGGGCTTGACACTCTGCCCATTTTACGATACCAA
>JBDNAO010000143.1:0-11324 GCA_039768375.1 Desulfobacterales bacterium
AGCCGCTGGCCTGAAAAGCGGCCAGTTTGATCGAGAAAGAAACTGTGCCATTTTGGCGTAGTTTCATATAAGGGTTGAGGGATGAAAGCAATTTTTGGATATTGTAATTTGGATTTTATTTGTATTTTGGTGCTTGTATTTTGGTATTTGGCATTATTTTAGGCGGGCGGAAAAGCCCTGAAATCTGATACTAATCCAACACTGCCGATGGTCATTGTTATGTTCCCAGGCTTGAAATATCAAGCAGCGGGCGACAATAGATAAGACAATTTATGTGTGACAAGACACTAGGTAATTCAGAACGACCAATAGAAAGGTCTGACGGCGTATGATGATTTCTGTTGCGCCCGGCATCAAGGGGTTGATCTTCGACTGTGATGGAACGTTGGCCGATACGATGCCGATTCATATAGCGGCGTGGTGCGATTCGTTTGCCGCACGCGGGTTTTCGTGCCCTGAGGACTTCATTCAGAGCGTCACGGGCATGCCGGCCGAGAAAATCGTTGCGGTCTTCAACCAGCGGTACCACCATCACATCGATGCTCTGGCCTTTGCCGCCGAAAAGAACCGCCGGGCCCGTGAACGACTTTCAGAGGCCGCGCCGATCGATCCGGTCGTCGATATCGTCAGGCGCTGCCGGGGGATATTGCCGATGGCCGTTGCTTCGGGCGGCACCCGCGACAACGTATTTCTGACCCTCGACGTCCTGGGCCTGGCGGATTGTTTCGAGACCATTATCACCGCCGATGACCCGGTCAAGCCGAAGCCCGATCCGGACATCTTCCTTGAAGCCGCGCGGCGCATACGGGTCGAACCGTCGCACTGCCAGGTTTTCGAAGACGGTGATGCCGGACTGGAGGCGGCCCGCACGGCCGGAATGGTGGCCACGGATATCCGTCCATTTGTCGGGCGAGGAAAGTGATATGCAGCGTTTGCGACTGTTAGCGCCGGTCATCATCGCGCATCGGGGGTATCGAAAACGGTATCCTGAAAATACGTTGGCCGCTTTTACAGCGGCTTTCGACGCCGGTGTGGGCATGGTAGAGGTGGACGTAACCCTGACCAGGGACCGCCGCGTCGTGGTACTGCACGACAATACCCTCGACCGGACCACCGATGGCCGCGGTCAGGCCCGCGGCTTCACCCTGGAAGAGCTGAAACAGTTGGATGCCGGGAGTTGGTTCGACCCGCGCTTTGCCGGCGAGCGCCTGCCTACCCTGGAAGAGGTGCTGGACCTGTGCGCCGCTCGCGGAATGGTGAATATCGAGATCAAGGCCGGTGCATTTGAGGTCGACCGTCTGGCGGATGCCATCGAGGAGCAGGTTCTGACAGCGGTGACCGAAAGGGGTATAAGCGACCGCGTGCTGATCTCGAGTTTCGAGGCGCGTTTTCTGACCCGAATTGTCGACCGGCCGGATGCCCCGGCGGTTGGTGTGCTGACCGAACGGCGCAGCGGTTCCGATCCGCTGGGACTTTGCAAAAGGCTGCAGGCCTTTTCTTGGCATCCGGATTTTCGCAGCGTCACCGCCGCAAGGGTTCGGGCCATGCACGCCGCCGGCATCATGGTGTTCCCTTACACGGTCAACCAACTCGAAGACTTTCGGCGCCTGCTGCAAATGGGGGTCGACGGAATATTCACCGATGATCCGCCGCTGTTGCAGACCGGTATCGGGCGTACCGCCGGAAAGGAATCGTCACCAACATGATATCAACGGGATGTGCTTATGCTGCTTAAAGTCGTCAATCCGTTTGATCAGAAGGTTTATGTCAAGCTTCCCTACGATACGAACGACCGGGTCAGGGAAAAAATTCACACGGCCCGCCGCGCCTTCTAGCAGTGGCGCCGGTTGCCGCTGGGCGAGCGAATCGGAGCCGTCAGGGAAGGGCTGAATTACTTTCGCACACACATGCAGGCGATGGCCGAAGAGATCAGCTGCCAGATGGGAAAACCCCTGGTCCAGTCCCGGGGCGAGTTCGGCGGTTTTTTTGAGCGGGCCGACTACATGCTGGACATTGCTCCCAAAGCCTTGGCGCCCGACGTCCTGCCACCCAAGAAAGGCTTTTATCGCCGAATCGATCAGGAGCCGCTCGGAATCGTGCTCGACATCGCCGTGTGGAATTATCTTCAGGTTCGTGACGGCAGCACGCCGGTCATCAATGCGATTTCCTTTCTTCTGATCGTCGGCACGTCGTTGCTGGCGATGGTCAATTTGTATTTCGGTAAAAAAGAGGCATAAAAAAACCGCGGTACGGATTCTCGTACCGCGGTTTTTTCCCCAAGGGAGGATGGGGTGGTTTATTTTTTATCTTCCTTGACCTCTTCGAAATCAGCGTCAACCACGTCTTCTTCGGGTGCTTTGGCACCGCCGGCTCCGGCCTCATCACCGCCTCCGGGCTGCTGGTCGCCTTTCTGCGACGCTTGTTGATACATGGCCTCGGCCAGCTTGTGCGACTGCTGAGTCAGCTCTTCGCTGAGACGCTTTATTTCCTGATCATCGTCGGTTTCCATCGCCTTGCGCAGTGCAGCGATAGCATCTTCGACCCTCTTCTTCGTCTCCTCGTCGACCTTGTTCCCCAAATCCTTGATCGATCTTTCGGTGGTGTAAATCAAAGTGTCGGCGTTGTTGCGCGCCTCGACAATCTCCTTTTTCTTTCGATCTTCATCGGCATGCAGTTCGGCGTCTTTAACCGCTTGCTGAATCTCTTCTTCGCTGAGTCCGGAGGAGGCCGTTATTTGAATCGACTGCTCCTTGTTGGTGGCCAGATCTTTGGCCGACACATTGACGATCCCGTTGGCGTCGATGTCGAAGGTCACCTCGATCTGGGGTATGCCCCGCGGTGCCGGGGGGATACCGACCAGCTCGAATCGTCCCAGGGTTTTGTTGCTGGCGGCTATTTCGCGCTCACCCTGCAGGACGTGAATCGACACCGCAGGCTGACTGTCGGCCGCCGTCGAAAAGATCTGGCTCTTCTTGGTTGGGATGGTGGTGTTTTTTTCGATCAGCCTGGTCATCACACCACCCAGAGTTTCAATACCAAGGGATAGTGGGGTGACGTCCAGCAGCAGAACGTCTTTGACGTCGCCTTTCAGCACACCGCCCTGTATGGCGGCACCGACGGCCACGACCTCATCCGGATTGACGCCCTTGTGAGGTTCCTGACCGAATATCCGTTTGACCCGTTCCTGGACTGCCGGCATACGGGTCATTCCGCCCACGAGGATGACCTCGTTGATCTGGGAGGAGGAAAGGCCGGAATCCTTCAGGGCCGTTCGACACGGCGGTTCTAGCTTGTCAAGCAGATCGCTGATCAGGGATTCGAGCTTGGCGCGCGATATTTTTAGGTTCATGTGTTTGGGGCCGCTGGCATCGGCCGTGATAAACGGCAGGTTGATGTCGGTTTCCATCGAGGTCGACAGCTCCATCTTAGCCTTTTCGGCTGCTTCCTTCAATCGTTGGAGCGCCATCTTGTCTTTGCGCAGATCGATCCCTTGGTCTTTCTTGAACTCGTCAGCCAGGTAGTCAATCAGTCGCAGGTCGAAATCCTCACCGCCCAAATGGGTGTCACCGTTGGTCGCCTTAACCTCGAACACACCCTCGCCGATTTCGAGGACTGATATGTCAAATGTACCGCCCCCAAGGTCGAAGACGGCGATTTTCTCTTCGCGCTTCTTGTCAAGGCCGTATGCCAGAGAGGCGGCCGTTGGTTCATTTATGATGCGCAGCACGTTCAAGCCTGCGATGCGCCCGGCGTCCTTGGTGGCCTGTCGCTGGCTGTCATTGAAATAGGCCGGGACGGTAATGACGGCATCGCTCACCGGCTCCCCGAGAAAGTCCTCGGCGTATTTCTTGATGTATCCCAAGATGTAGGAGGATATTTCGGCCGGGCTGTGCTGTTTGCCGCGTATGTTGATGCGCACGTCGCCGTTGGAAGCGCGCTCGATTTTGTACGGCAGAATTTTCATGTCCTGCTGAATTTCGTTCGATTCGAACTTTCGTCCGATCAACCGCTTGACGCCGAAGACCGTGTTTTCCGGATTGGTAATCGCCTGTCGTTTTGCAATCTGCCCGACCAGTCGCTCTCCACTCTCGGACATGGCAACTATTGAGGGTGTTGTGCGCCCTCCTTCCGGGTTGGTGATGACTTTGGCATCGCCCCCCTCCATGACCGCCACACAAGAGTTGGTGGTGCCGAGATCGATACCGATAATTTTACCCATTTTTTTATTCCTCCTTAGCGTTGAACATTGTTCTGGAGATGCCCAGCCCGTTCTGTAAATTGGGATCTACGGATCAGTTGTTTAAGGTGTTTCTTTGTTCTTCGGCATTGCCACGACGACCATGGAGGGTCGGAGCAACCTGTCATGCATGAGGTAGCCTTTCTGCAATTCATTGACCACCGTGTTTTCCGGATGTTCGTCGCTTTCTTCCCGCATCACCGCTTCGTGAAAATTCGGGTCAAACGGTTTACCAAGCGCATCGATCGGCTCGACATGAAAATTTTCGAAGACCTTAAGGATTTCCTTACGGGTCAACTCGACACCGTCAAGCAGGCAGGCGTCGGTGCTGTCGGCAGCTTCTGCAGCCGCCTTGATGGCCAGTTCGAGATTGTCGATAATGGGAAGCAATTCTCTGAGAAGAGACTGGTTGGCATATTTTTGAAAGTCCACCATTTCCCTGGCGGTTCTTTTCTTATAGTTCTCAAACTCGGCCGAAATCCTCAGCAAACGGTCATAGTTTTCCTCGGCTTCTCCGGTTTTGGTTTCGAGTTTGGATCTCAGGTCCTTGACCACTTCCGACTCGGGGTTTTGCGCGGTATCAACCGGTTCAATTTTCGGTCCCTGGTTATCACCTGACCCGACGTCATGGCTCTTGACACCTTCGGTCGAATTTTCCTGAGATTCGCTCCCATCTTCTATTTTTATCTTTTTTCCTTCTGGCATCAGGCGATAATTTCTCCTGGAATTTTAGATAGTTTTTGGTCAAAATTGATTAGCTGCCCAAACAACGGTCAGAAAATAATGACGTATGATGGCTTGTCAAGGTGTGGTTTCAAGAAGGATTGGAAGTACTTATCAATAGAGTTGATAACTCGGGGATGAGATGACTCGGGGCGAGGAAACGGTTGTGCACCCACTTTTGAATTTCTTCCTGAAAAGGAAGGCCATCGATATGACCGGGATCGATCCACGACACAGACCGCATCACTTATCGCTGCTTCCTTCCGGACCTGACGAGGTTCGTGACCGCCTGTTGCGCGGCGGCCGGTCGGATGGTCGACACCCGTTCGGAACAAAACCCTAGAGTGGGAATTCAGCCCCGCATAAGCGGATTTCGGGTACAGGGCACCGCTGACTCCCCGCCTAGCACAACCGGCAATAGGATAAACCAATCCCATTATTTTTCAAGGGAAAAAGAGGTGTGGATCTCAATATTCCGCAAAACAGGCGTTCCGTCGCCGCGGCTGGCGCCCGGGGCTGGGTGTTGACATAATTCGGGTTCTCTCTTAAAAGACGGCAACGTACCGATTTTTAAACAGTCATGGCCCTGCGAGCCGCTACGGTGCATGAAGATTCTATATTCGTGTTAGAGCGGTTATGCCAATTGAGTCCCGCCGCGGCGGGATTAAATCGGTTTTGTCAGATAAAGGATATCATCGATTTGTCATCCGATAACCGTCGGCGATTCAATCCTCTCCAGACGGAGAAGTTAGCGCTATGACATCGAGGCATACCGCTCCTGAAAAAAGCCGCATCCGCCGCCGCGTCCTCGACACGGTCAAACGGACAATCGCCGAATACGAGATGGTCGTTTCCGGTACCGCCTTACTGGTAGGTGTCTCCGGAGGACCGGACTCGGTGGCGCTGCTGCACATTTTGCAGCATCTGGCGCCTGAATACGGACTGCGTTTGGCCGTCGCCCACCTCAACCATGGTTTGCGCAAAGAGGCCGACGATGAGGCCGAATTCGTGGCGACCACATCAGCCGGCCTTGGGCTCGCTTGCCATGTAGAAAAGGACGATGTTTCCCGCTACCGGCATCGTCACCGGTTGTCGCTCGAGGAGGCCGCCCGGCTGAGGCGCTATGCGTTTTACGATGACGTCGCGACCCGGCATCATTTCGACAAAATTGCGTTGGGGCATCAAGCGGATGACAACGCCGAGTTGGTACTGATGTTTCTGATCAGGGGCAGCGGACCGGTCGGTTTTGCGGGCATCCCACCGG
Source organism: Desulfobacterales bacterium (assembly GCA_039768375.1). GTDB lineage: Bacteria > Desulfobacterota > Desulfobacteria > Desulfobacterales > SG8-13 > JARFQH01. The sequence goes on from JBDNAO010000143.1 coordinate 6,225, forward strand.
TGAGAGCGGACAGGATCATACGCCCCTTGATCCGGTTATCCCGCCGGGACATCCTCGACTATCTGAAGGCAGTCGGTTTGGCATACGTCACCGATCGTACCAACCGGGACATGCGGTTCATGCGCAACCGTATCCGCGGCCATTTGGTGCCTCTGCTGCGGCGTTCCTACAACCCGAAAATCAGCGAAGCGTTGAACCGCCTGGCCGACATTCAGCGAGAGGAACAGGCTTGGATCAAGGCTATAGCCGATACGCTTTACCGCGATGCGCGATTGACCGATGATGCGCATCGCCGTCACCTGTCGATCGCACAATTGGTGCGTCAACCCAAGGCTGCGCAACGGAGGATAATCCGGAAAGCCATCATCGACATAAAGGGCGATTTGCGGCGGATTTCCTTTGCTCACGTGAGGGAGGCCGTCGACTTGCTTTCCGTCGACCGGCGGGACGGCATGCTCGACCTGCCGGACGGCATCGTGCTCGAGCGTATCGGAAACGTTTTGAGGGTTTCAAAGAGAAGCGGACCGGCTCGGCCGGAACCGGGTGCGGTCGAAGAGATCTACCCGGTTACCTTTTGCTACGGTGTGAAAAAGCCGAATGAGGTGCCCGTGATCGTCACGGTCGAAGAAATCGATTATCGGGTCACTTTTTCGAGTGTCGCTGCCGGAGCTTCTGCAAATCTTCGCCAAACTGGACAGCAAGTGGCTTTTTTTGATATAGATAGCTTGATTTTTCCGCTCACGCTTCGCAATGTTCGCGCGGGCGATCGCTTCAGGCCGTTCGGTCTGCAGGGTACTCAAAAGATCAAGAAATACTTTATCGATCACAAGGTGCCTAGGGAAAAGCGTCGGGCCTGTCCCGTTCTGCTGAGTGGGGGCTGTATCATCTGGCTGGTTGGGCACCGGATGGCGGAAGACTGTCGCGTGACCCCGGCCACGCGGGAAATTCTGCGTGCGGAGATAACTTGTTTAACAGGTGATCGTGATTAACTTTTAATGGGCCGTATGTCGTCAAAAAGGTGCACTGCGGCCGATAAACAGTTGACAAATTTTCTTTGATGACCGATGACGATGGGGCGATTTTTTCGTAAATCCTAAAGAACGTTGAAATGCACTGCTATTCAATATTCCGATGGGCAATCTTTCAGCAGGAGGTAGGATCATTTGAATCCTTTCTACAAAAATTTGGCGCTGTGGCTGGTCATTACGTTGATGATGATCATGCTCTACAACCTTTTCAATCATCAACAAATGTCGGAAACCAGCATCGGCTACACCGAATTTTTGAGCATGGTCGATGATGGTCGCGTCTCTGAAGTCGTCATTCAGGGACAGGAACTTTACGTCACCGATACCAACCGCAATCATTTCAAGGTTTACGCCCCCCAGGATGCGGATCTGATCAATATTTTGCGGCAGAAGAAAGTGGCGATTCAAGCCAAACCGCCGGCTGAAAATCCTTGGTACATGTCCGTGCTCGTGTCGTGGTTTCCGATGCTGGTGTTGATCGGAGTGTGGATTTTTTTTATGCGCCAAATGCAAAGCGGAGGTGGCAAGGCGCTTTCATTTGGTAAGAGCCGCGCCCGATTGATGTCGGATGGACAGACCAAAGTGACCTTTGATGACGTGGCCGGTATCGACGAGGCCAAAGAGGAGCTCTTTGAAATCGTAGAGTTTCTGAAGGACCCCAAAAAGTTCACCCGCCTCGGAGGCCGGATCCCCAAAGGGGTGTTGTTGATGGGGCCGCCCGGGACCGGTAAAACCCTTCTGGCCAGGGCCATCGCCGGGGAGGCCGGAGTGCCTTTCTTCAGCATCAGCGGCTCCGACTTCGTTGAAATGTTTGTCGGCGTCGGGGCCTCGCGGGTACGCGATCTTTTCGTCCAAGGCAAAAAGAACGCGCCCTGCATCATTTTCATCGACGAAATCGACGCGGTCGGTCGACACCGGGGCGCCGGCCTGGGAGGTGGCCACGATGAAAGGGAGCAAACCCTCAACCAGTTGCTGGTGGAAATGGATGGATTCGAATCGAACGAGGGGGTGATCTTGATTTCAGCCACCAACCGTCCGGACGTCCTCGATCCGGCCCTGCTGCGTCCCGGCCGCTTCGACCGCCAGGTGGTTGTGACACTGCCCGATATCAAGGGCCGTGAAAAGATCCTGCGCGTGCACATGCGCAAGACACCGATTGCCGACGATGTGAACGCACTAATTCTCGCAAAAGGCACTCCCGGGTTCTCGGGGGCCGATCTGGAAAACCTGGTCAACGAGGCGGCGCTTCTGGCAGCCAAGCGCAACAAGGAAAAGATCGATATGTTCGACTTCGAGGACTCCAAGGACAAGGTTTACATGGGCTTGGAGCGCAAGTCGAAAGTCATCAAGGAGGAGGACCGCAAGACCACCGCCTATCACGAGGGCGGTCACGCGTTGGTGGCGCGCTTTCTACCCGAAACCGATGCGGTCAACAAGATCACGATCATTCCCAGAGGACGTGCGGCCGGTGTGACCTGGTTCCTGCCCGAGGAGCGCGACTTCAAGTACAAGGATCAGCTGGAAAACGAGCTGGCCGTCGCTTTCGGCGGTCGAGTGGCCGAAGAGATCGTTTTCAACCGCATCAGCACGGGCGCTGCCAACGACATCAAGCAGGCCACCATTCTGGCCGAACAGATGGTTCGCAACTGGGGCATGAGTGAGTTGGGACCGCTTTCCTATGCCAAGGGCGAGGAGCCTGTTTTCCTGGGGCGCGAGATTTCCCAACACCGGGATTATTCGGAAACCACCGCCCAGAAAATCGACGATCAAATCCACAAATTGATCTATTCGTCCTATAAGCATGCCAAGCAGGTTATCGAGGGCAATTTGGACATTCTCCACAAACTCGCGGATTTGCTACTGGAAAAGGAAACCGTACTCGGCAAGGAACTCGATGAGCTGATCTTTTCACTGAGACCCGGTATCAAGCTCCCTTCCCATAAAGTCGACGATGATGAGGGTAAACCGGCTGCACCGGCATCTGAGGCGACCTCTACGGCCCAACCCGATGTCGACGACGACACCGAGGAAGCGCAGTCGGACCAGCCGCCAACCTGATTTCCGGGGAGTCGACCGATAACAGGGGCATGCCCTGAAGCCATTCACGGGGGTACGGCAAAATCCAGCTCCGAAACGACGCCATATGCCATTGAAAGAGATAACGTCGACACCGCTGTCGACAATTCTATTGCCATTTTTCGCGCAAAGAAAAATGAGCTCGATAAGCCACCGTCAGGGGAGCGAAGTGCTCGGGTTATTTTATACTACCCTCGACTGACAGGATAACCGAATCGATCGATGTGTGCCAGACGACAGTATGATCTGAAGTGGGGTCGGTATTCACTTGCGCTTGGCCGGCGGACCTGCATCATGGGGGTTGTGAACGTCACACCGGATTCTTTTTCAGACGGCGGCAAATTCCTTGGGCGCAATGCGGCCGTTGCTCAAGCGGAGCGCCTGGTTCAAGAGGGCGCGGACGTCATCGACATCGGCGGTGAGTCCACCCGGCCCTACGCCGATCCGGTGCCGGTCGAAGTCGAGTTGGAGCGCGTGCTGCCGGTGATCGAAACGCTGGCCCAGCGAGTAGTGGTGCCGATTTCGATCGACACCGCCAAGGCTGTCGTCGCTCGCCTGGCGCTCGCGGCCGGGGCCGCAATGATCAACGACATCAGCGCCCTGCGGCACGATCCCGACATGACAGGTGTGGCGGCGGAATGCGGCGTTCCGGTAATTCTAATGCACATGCTGGGCACGCCGCAAACGATGCAGGTGACACCGGCATATCACGATGTTGTGGCGGAAATCGGGGCTTTTCTGGCTCAGGCCGTAAATCAGGCTGAAAAAGGCGGCTTAGCGCGCGATCGAATCATCATCGACCCGGGCATCGGTTTCGGCAAAACGGTCGACCACAACCTTCTGCTCATAAAAAACCTCGCACGGCTGAAAGAAATGGACCTGCCCATTTTAATCGGCCCCTCCCGGAAAGCCTTTATCCGCAAGCTGCTCAAGGAAAACCCCGAAGAGGAGATCCGGCCCGACATGACGATTGTCGAAACCGGCACGTTGGCGGCGGTGTGCGCCGCGGTCTTAAACGGTGCTCACATCGTGCGCGTGCACAATGTCGCCAGTGCACGTGCAGCCGTCAAAATCATCGATGCGATCTTGGACGTTTGAACCCGAGTATATGAAAAGGAGTTGCGGCAATGCTGCTTGTGATTGACATTGGAAACACCAATACGGTCCTGGGTGTTTACGATGGCCGGCGTTTGGTCAAGGACTGGCGGCTGCGCACCGAGCGAAATACGACCGAGGACGAGGTCAACATCATCATCACCAGCCTCTTCGCGCAAAGTGGGATTCGACCCGATCAGATCGATCGGACCATCATCTCCAGCGTGGTGCCGCCGATGGTCACCATTCTCGATTCTTTTTGCCGCAAATATCTGAGGTATCCGCCTTTGTGGGTGAATCCGGCTTCATACACCGGCATGCCGATCCACTACCGCAACCCTTCAGATGTCGGAGCAGACCGGATCGTCAACGCGGTGGCGGCCTTCGAAAAATACCGGCAGAGCCTGATCGTCATTGATTTCGGGACGGCGACCACCTTCGACAGCATATCGGAAAACGGTGAATACCTTGGCGGTGCAATCAGCCCGGGCATCAAGATTGCCGCCGAGGCGCTCTTCATGAAAGCGTCGAAATTACCCCGGGTCGAAATTTATCGTGCACCTGCCAGCGTCATCGGAAAAGACACCGCCGCAAGCATTCAATCCGGGATCATATACGGGTATGCTGCCTTGGTGGACGGCATGGTGCGGCGGATGAGAAGCGAGATGGGATCGGCACCAAAAGTCATCGCGACCGGTGGACTGGCGGAAATGATGCGAGACGTGTCGGAAACGATTGAAGCGGTGGAACCCCTGTTGACCCTCGATGGCCTGCGAATCATTGCTGCCGAGATGGGACAGGGCAGTTAGCCGGTTGAGCCCGTTAAGCCGGTTGGATCGATTACTGATGACGTGGTTTGAAGTGGTCCATTCGGCTGAGGTGCGATCGGTGGTTAAGCAAA
>JBDNAO010000012.1:0-4504 GCA_039768375.1 Desulfobacterales bacterium
CACGCCGATTGCCATGGAGAAGGAGGTGCGCTTTGCGATCCGCGAAGGCGGCCGAACCGTCGGGGCGGGCGTGGTAAGCGACATCATTGAATAGCGGTAAGGAGTCTACCGGTGAGAATTATAGTAACCCTTGCGTGCAGTGAGTGTAAACGAAGAAACTACACGACAACGAAAAACAAACGGACGACTCCGGATAAACTGGAGTTCAGCAAGTATTGCCGTTTCTGTCGGAAACACACGGCTCACAGGGAATCTAAATAAAATGGTTCCCGGAGCAAAGGTCATTAAAGAAAGACCCCTGTCGTGAAGGTCTTCATGCAGGCCAGTAGCTCTAACGGTAGAGCATCGGACTCCAAATCCGGGTGTTGGGGGTTCGAATCCCTCCTGGCCTGCCAACTTAAATTTTGAACTAAGCTTGAAACCTGAGCGCCGCGGGGTGCTCTCACCCTGCGGCGCATTCGTTTCGAGCTTTATCATTTCAGGAGAAACTTTGGGACGTCTACTGCGTAAGAAACCCGTTAAGAAGAAAAAAAAGCAGGACGGCGCTTTGGAGAACGGTGCCTTGGTGAGCGCCGAGGCGACTTCGAAGACGGTCGGGGACGTGTCCGGGGTCGAAAAAAAGGTAAAGAGCCTCGAGGCCAAAAAAATGGCTGTTTCCACCCGACCGGCACCGGCCAAACTCAAAGACAATTTTCTAACCAAATCGCTGCAGTTTCTCAGAGAAGTCAAAATGGAGCTGAAAAAAGTCACTTGGCCCTCGCGCAAGCAGACCATTGGCTCCACGGTTGTTGTTCTGGTACTGGTGACGATCATTGCATTCTTCCTCGGAGCGGTCGATATCGGTTTGTCGAGTCTGGTGAAACTCGTGCTGCAATAAGACCAGGAGATGGAAAGTGACCGGCAAAAAAAAATGGTACATCGTTCACGTGTATTCGGGGTTCGAAAACAAGGTCAAAACCGCTCTGGAAGAACGCGTTGCGACTTCTCCCCAAAAGGAGATGTTCGGCGAGGTGCTGGTTCCGACCGAAGAAGTCGTCGAACTGGTGAAAGGCAAGCGCAAAACGTCCTCCCGAAAGTTTTATCCCGGTTACATTCTGGTCCGGATGGAACTCAACGACGAGACATGGCACATTGTCAACAGCACGGCCAAGGTCACCGGATTTCTGGGCGGCCGCTCTCAGCCGACGCCGCTGACCGACGAGGAAGCAGATCAGATCCTGAATCGCATGGAAGCCGGGAAATTAAAACCGCAGCCGAAATATTTTTTCGAAAACGGAGACGAGATACGGGTCATCGACGGGCCCTTCACAAACTTCAACGGCACGGTTGAGGAAGTCAACCCCGAAAAGGGCAAGATCAAGGTTCTGGTCAGCATTTTCGGGCGGGCAACACCGGTCGAACTGGATTTCGTCCAGGTCGCCAAACTCTGATTCGAGAACTGTATCCCGGACGCGGCTTTGCTCGGTCCGAGGGCCGATTTTCTTCCGATTTTACTGTGAGAGCCCCTTATTTGGGCCACGGTTTGAAAACACACGGAGTGCGAGGAGCGAGAATTTCATATGGCTAAAAAAGTTATGGCAATGATCAAATTGCAGGTTGAAGCGGGAAAGGCCAATCCGTCACCACCGATCGGGCCGGCGTTGGGTCAACATGGTGTCAACATTATGGACTTCTGCAAGGCATTTAACGCGCGCACGGCCGATGACGCCGGAACGATCACACCGGTTGTCATCACCGTCTACCAGGATCGGTCCTTCACCTTTATTACGAAAACACCGCCGGCAGCTGTTCTGCTGAAGAAGGCCGCCAAGATTGCCAAAGGCGCAGGTGATCCCAAGCGGGACCGCGTCGGTAAGGTGACGCGTGCTCAAGTCGAAGAGATTGCAAAGCAGAAAATGGTCGATTTGAATGCCAATGATCTGGATGCAGCCTGTAAGATCATAGAGGGAACGGCACGCAGCATGGGTATCGAGGTTGCCTGATTTATCTTAGATAATTCACGTCTCCAGTTTTTTAATATGGATGGCTGTAAATCTGATCTATTTAATTTGTTGACAAGGTGGGTAAAGAAAATGCCGAAGCGTGGTAAAAATTACTTAGAAGCCAAAAAGAAAGTCACTGCCGCAAAGAAAACCGATTTTACCGAGGCGGTGAAGACTTCCATCGATTCGTCTTTTGCCAAGTTCGACGAAACCATCGATGTGAGCGTCAAGTTGGGTGTCGACCCGCGCCATGCCGATCAGATGGTTCGCGGCTCCGTGGTCCTGCCCAACGGTATCGGCAAAGAGGTGAAAGTGCTTGTCTTTGCCAAGGGCGAGAAGGAAAAAGAGGCGCTGGATGCCGGCGCCGATTTTACCGGCAGCGATGAGGTCATCGAAAAAATCAAAGGCGGTTGGCTCGATTTCGACAAAGCCGTGGCGACGCCCGACATGATGGGTTCGGTGGGTAAAATTGGAAAGATCCTCGGCCCCAGGGGCCTGATGCCCAATGCCAAGACCGGCACGGTCACTTTTGACGTCGCCCGCGCCGTCCAGGAACTAAAGGCCGGGAAGATTGAATTCAGGGTCGAGAAGGCTGGGATTGTCCATGTCCCCATGGGCAAAGTTTCTTTCGGGGTCGAAAAAATCGTCCAAAACCTTACCGCATTCCTGGAAACCATCATACGCCTCAAGCCGGCGTCCAGCAAAGGAACCTACCTGAAAGGCGTTGCGATCTCCACGACCATGGGACCCGGCGTCAAGATCGATACAGGTTTGGTAAAAGATTTAGTGAAATAAAATGGCAGGGGGAAACGGCTGGGCCGTTTTGAAGCATCTGTTGCCTGAGCCCAGGCGAAAAGGGTACTGACCCTATCTCAGCATATTAATCCTTTTTTAACTTACAATTACATAACGACTATCTGTCAAAGACCGTAGGTACACTTTTTCGGCCAAATGGTTTAATCGGCGTTTGCCGGCCTACCGAGACAGGTTTGACACGTTGCGTTCGACTTCGATTGATCTCTCGCGATCGCAAAATCGTGTGGACCTCATTCTCATGCCGCTGAACAGACGAAAACAATTCGCCGACAGAAACGACCTCCGGCTGGTTGCAGGTAATGAAAGGAGGTGTATCGAATTGTGAAACTGGATGAAAAGAAAAAAATCGTTGAGGAACTGCACGAGCGGTTGGCCAAGAGCAAGGTGGTCATCGTTACCGACTATAAGGGTTTGAACGTTGAGGCGATGACCGAGTTGCGCAGGAAGCTGCGGGAAGCACAGATTGACTATCAGGTCGTCAAGAATACGCTCTTGATAAGGGCTGCGAAGGAGACTGGTGTCGCCTTGATTCAGGACCAGTTAAAGGGACCCAGTGCGATTGCGCTCAGCTTCGATGACCCGGTTGCACCGGCCAAAGTTCTGATGGATTTTTCCAAAAAGAACGAAAAGCTCGAGATCAAAGCCGGCGTGATGGAGGACCGGGTGCTCGACCTGGACAGTATCAAGGCGCTGGCGGCCCTGCCGTCGCGTGAGGCGCTGCTCAGTCAACTGCTCTCCGCGATGGTCGGTGTACCAACCGGTCTGGTGAGAGTACTGAACGGGATCCCGCAGAAATTGATGTACGCATTACTGGCCATAAAGGATCAGAAGGTAGCGGCCTAGCCTGCGCTGTCGATACCCATAACCTATTTGCGACGCGAAGATTACACACCGAAGGAGATTTGAAATGGCGGATATTTCGAAACAAGATGTGATTGATTTTATTGCCAACATGACGGTCCTTGAGCTGTCCGAACTCATAAAGGAACTCGAAGAAAAATTCGGCGTTTCAGCGGCCGCCCCGGTTGCGATGATGGCAGCCGGACCTGCCGCTGAAGGCGGCGGTGCCCAGGCGGAAGAAAAAACCGAATTCGATGTCATTCTGGTGGCCCACGGCGACAAGAAAATTCAGGTCATCAAGGAAGTCAGGGCCATTACCGGCCTCGGACTGAAAGACGCCAAGGACTTGGTCGACGGGGTTCCCAAACCGGTCAAAGAAGGTGTATCGAAGGACGAAGCCGAGAAGATCAAGAACCAACTTGAAGAGGCTGGAGCCCAGGTTGAAGTAAAGTAGTTGCATGCATTCTGCGGTCGGGATGGGGGTGTCCGGCTGAGACGCGGCTGAATTTTCAGCAGGTTCGCCTATCGGTCGAAACCGCGCGCCTCGGTCTGTTCTTCCTCCATCACCGGCTGACCACAGGTCGTATCTTGTAACCTACAAGGAGTTGGAGAAATATGTCGGAAAGATCCCTGGCAAGCAGGCGGATAAGAAAAAATTTTGGCAAAATCCGTAAGATCGTCGACATTCCCGATCTCATTGCCGTCCAGCGGGAGTCATACAACAGATTCCTCCAGATGGACGTCCCCCCGGAGAAGCGCGAAGATGCCGGGCTGCAAGCGGTGTTTCAATCCGTATTTCCCATTAAAGATTTTACCGGAAGTGCGTCGTTGGAGTTCGTGTCATACCGTTTTGCTGAAGTCAAGCA
>JBDNAO010000144.1:0-3033 GCA_039768375.1 Desulfobacterales bacterium
AAGACAAGCTGAAGGTCGCGTGTCTGCGGGTCCTCGTAGATGGTGTGGACGCGGGCCTTGATGAAGCGGATGCCTTCCCGATCTCTGGCCCGGTTGTAGTATTTTTCATAGTCCTTGCCGAAGGAGCGGATATCCATGTTAAAGACGGCGCAGTCGAGGTCGCCACCAGAGTGCTCTTTAGCAATCATGGCATCCTTGATGGCATACATGCAGCAGACCGAAGAACAGTATCCGTTGCCGCACTTGTTGGTGTCCCTGGAGCCGACGCACTGCAGCCAGGCGATTTTTTTCGGTTCCTTTTCATCCGAGGGACGCACCAGGTGCCCCATGGTCGGGCCCGAGGCACTCAGGATGCGTTCGAATTCGAGGCTGGTCATCACGTTGGGGTTGCTGCCGTAATGATAGAACTCTTTCAGATTGGAGGGGTCGTAGGTGTCTGTTCCGGCAGAGAGAATGACCGCGCCCACCGTAATCTCTTTCTGGACCGGCTTCTGGGTGTGATCGACGGCTTCCGCCAGACACGCCTTGACACATTGGTAACATTCGGAGCAGATGCCGCAGCGTAGGCAGCGATCGGCCTCCGTTTTCGCTTCGGTTTCATTGTAGCCGAATGAGACTTCCAGAAAGTTGCATTCCCGGGCGGCTGGGTCGAGGCAGCGAACCTGGGTTCGGGCCTTCTGGGGTTCCAGAGAGACATCCGGCTTCTCGAAATCCCAAGTCTGCTCCCGTCCTTCGGCCAGGTCCAGACCGTTGATGAATCGGTGAATGCTTTCGGCAGCCTCCTTGCCGCAGGCGACGGCCTCCACCACCGACTTGGGACCGTAGAACGCATCGCCGCCGGCAAAGACCCAGTCAATCGGGGTTTGTAGGGTGACCGGATCGGCTTCCAAACCGCCCACCCGGGTGAGACTGATGCCTTGCTCCGCGATGAATGATCGGTCGGTGCTCTGACCGATGGAAATGATCACCGTGTCACCGAATATCGGCTGGCATTCGTTTTCGTCATACGTCGGGTTGAAGCGCTTGTCTTCGTCGAATACGGCCGTGCAGGTCTTGAACTCTATGCCCGAGACCTTGCTGCTCTTGTCGATGAAAAACGCTTTGGGCCCAAAACTGTTGACGATCTCGATATCGCCTTCCAGGGCCTCTTCGATCTCGTGCTGCCAGGCGGGCATCTCGTCGCGCCGCTCCAGGCAGACCAGGGTGACGTTCTTGGCCCCCTTGCGCTTGGCGGTCAGGGCGACGTCGATGGCCACATTGCCGCCGCCGACCACGATGACGTCCTCGCCAATAGGAACATCTTTGCCCATGGCCGTGTCACGCAGAAAGTCCACTCCCTGCAGAACGCCATCGACATCTTCGTTCTCCACCCCGAGCCGGCGACCGCCGTGCAGGCCGATGGCCATGAAGAGGGCCGAGAAACCGTCGGCCTTGAGGCTGTCCAGGGTGATGTCCTTGCCGAAGGTGACGCCGGTTTTGATGGTGACCCCCATCTCTTCGATCACCTTGATTTCGCGTTTGATAATATCTCTCGGCAGACGGTATTCGGGGATCCCCACGGCCATCATTCCGCCGGTCACCGGCAATTTTTCAAATATTGTCACCTGATAGCCGTCTTTAGCGAGGTAATAGGCCGTCGTCAAGCCTGCCGGACCGGCGCCCACGATGGCCACCTTTTCTTCGCGCGGTGCGGCTGTCTTGGGGACAAACATTTCTCCCTGGCTCAGTTCCCAATCGGCTAAAAAGCGGTGCAATTCACGGATGGCCAGGGGCTGATCCACGTCATTGCGGGTGCAGGCTTCCTCACAGGGGTGATGGCAGACCCGTCCACAGATACCGGGAAACGGGTGGTCGTCTCTGAAAAGCTCCAACGCCTCCCGATTTTTTCCCTCGTTGATCAGGGCGATGTAGCCCTGGATGCTTACATGGGCCGGGCAGGTGGCTTTGCATGGGGCCGTGCCGCGTTTGCTGATGCCGAAAGCTCCCGGGATTGCCTGAGGGTATTGTTTGAAGATGGCTTTACGCTCGGACAGGCCTTCGTCGTATTCATTGGGCAGAGCGATGGGGCAAACTTTGGTGCACTCGCCACAACTGGTGCATTTCGCCAAGTCCACGAAGCGGGGCTCCTGGTAGACGGTGGCGCTGAAATTTCCGGGATTTCCCTTGAGATCCAGAAGTTCGGTGTTGGTGAGCAGTTCGATGTTAAGGTGCCGGCCGACCTCGACCAGTTTCGGCGAAATCACTCACATCGCACAGTCATTGGTGGGGAACGTCTTGTCGAGCTGGGACATGAGCCCCCCGATGGCGGACGATTTCTCGACAAGATAGACGTAATAACCCGATTCTGCCAGATCCAGCGCAGATTGCATACCGGCGATGCCGGCACCCACTACCATCACTGATCCGCTCTTCGTTCCGTTAGCTGAACCCATGTCGACTCCTTTTTTCGATTGACCCCGTTTTGTCGGTGGGAAAAAAATGATAACCGGCCAAAGTTAGCGTTTGCTGAAAAACCATCCGTTTAAGCCAAAAAAGATCTATGCCATATCACCAAAAGTACTGTCAAGGCCTATGTCGATCGGAAAATAATAATTTTTGTAACAATGCAGTAACTTATACAGAGGCACAAAATAATTTGCAGGTTCATATTGTGACGATAATTCATTTTTTCTTGAATGGAAATTTAACCACGACTTTTGTCCCTTTCCCTTCTTTGGACGTGATACGCACTCTGCCACCCAGTAGGTTGGCCCTTTCACGCATGCTCATGAGCCCCATGCGTTTTTCAAGAACCGTTTCACGCATACGCTTTTCGATTTCAAAACCTTTTCCATCGTCTTCCATCCGAAGGATAATGTTGGGATAGGCCGCTACCAGCTTTATACGGACATTCTTGGCCTTGGCGTGTCTGCAGATATTGTTCAGACCCTCTTGCACGATGCGATACAAATTGATTTGAGTATTGGAATCCATCTTCAATTTTTCGATACCCGCCGAATGAAAGCCAATGTCGATCGCGTGGTGTTCGGAATA
>JBDNAO010000145.1:0-2850 GCA_039768375.1 Desulfobacterales bacterium
CCTTGCGAACTGCTGCCCATCATCGAGGAAACCGTAGCCCTTTACAAAGATGGGCATCCCGACATCCGCTTCGAAACCGGGTTGACTGACGCCATTCCGATCATGAACCTGGACCGTAAACAGATCAAGCAGGCCATGATCAATCTTCTGGAAAACGCTATTGCGGCCATCAAGGGCCGGGGTGAAATTGAGATCACATCGACCCATGATTCAATTTTAAATCGTGTCCGCATCGAAGTGGCCGACAACGGGCCCGGTATCTCGGATGCCGACAAGACCCGGCTGTTCGAACCAAATTTTTCCACGAAAAAGGCCGGTATGGGGCTGGGTCTGACGATCGTCAGCACGATTGTCGGCGACCACAACGGCGTTATCAGTGTCCAGGATCATCAGCCCACAGGGGCCAAGTTCGTTATCGAACTGCCGGTCTAACCGGTTATGGGTCCGGTTTGGATTAGCGGCGTCGGTTGAGATTCGTCGACGGATAACTTAATCGAGGAGTTTACAGAATGAATCCTTCCATCTTGATCGTTGATGACGAGCCTTCGATTCTGCAGTCCCTGGCAGGGCTTCTAACCGACGAAGGCTTTGACGTACGTACCGCATCAAACGGCTACGAGGCACTTAAGACAATTGAAAGCGAATCGCCCGACCTTGTACTCCTCGATATCTGGATGCCGGGCCTGGACGGTATCGACACCTTGCAGGAAATCAAAAAGAACAACCCCATCATTCAGGTGATCATCATCACTGGACACGGGACGATCGAAACGGCTGTGAAGGCCACTAAAATGGGTGCATACGACCTGATTGAAAAGCCGCTCTCCATCGACAAGATCATTCTTGCGATCAACAACGCCCTGAATTATCGCCGACTCGAAGAAGAGAACCGCTATTTGCGAAAAAAGATGATCGAGAAGAATTCCATCAGCGGAAACAGTCCACCGATACAGTTACTCAAAAAACAGGTCGCCGTGGCTGCCCCGACGGACACGTGGATCCTGATAAAGGGCGAAAATGGCACGGGAAAAGAACTCGTGGCCCGTACTATCCATCAGCTCAGCCGGCGTGTCGACCAACCCTTGATTACCGTCAACTGTGCCGCCATCCCGGAAGAACTGATCGAAAGTGAACTGTTCGGACATGAAAAGGGCGCCTTTCCGGGCGCCACCGTGAAAAAAAGAGGAAAATTCGAATTGGCAAATGGCGGGACCATATTTCTGGATGAAATCGGAGACATGAGCCTGAAAACGCAGTCAAAAATGCTGCGCGTGCTCGAGGAACAGAAGTTCAACCGATTGGGAGGAAACCGCACCATCACCGTGGATGTCCGCGTTATTGCCGCCACCAACAAAGAACTCGAGAAAGAAATTGAAGAAGGAACATTCAGGGAGGATTTGTTCTATCGTCTCAACGTGGTGCCGATCGAGGTGCCGGCGCTGCGGAGCCGTATCGAGGATATTCCACTGTTGGTCGACATCTTCTTCGAGGAATTTGCGAAGCAAAGTCAAAAGGAAAAAAAGAAGATGACTACCGGTGCGCTCGATCTTCTCCGCTATTACGTTTGGCCGGGAAACGTTCGCGAATTGAAAAATTTGGTGGAACGCCTGGCCATAATGGTTGAAAAAGAAATTATCGACACCGGAGACTTACCCGAACCTTATAATCCCGCAGCCGGCCCCGATGCCGTTCTCAGTGAATCCGAACTATTGGCCATCGATAATTTGAAGGAAGCCAAGAAGGTTTTTGAAAGAGAATATATCCAAAAGAAGCTCGAAGAAAATAAAAACAATATCACCAGGACCGCAGAAATACTCGGTGTCGGGCGCAGCTACCTGCACAAGAAAATAAAAGAGATCATTAGGTAACCCAGCTCCTGTTCGGTTAAGGAAAATATTCATTTGCGCATTATCGGCGGAAACCTGAGAGGAAAAAAACTGGCTTCTTTGAGTGGCTCTTCGATTCGGCCGACCGCTGACCGACTGCGGGAGTCGATCTTTAATATCATCGCTGCCCGGGTTCCGGAAGCCGTGGTGTTGGACCTGTTTGCCGGGACCGGTGCATTCGGCATTGAAGCACTGAGCCGCGGTGCACGCGCGGTCGTTTTCATCGACAACAGCCGTGCGGCCGTAACTGTTATTTATGGCAACCTAAAGATGTGCCGGTTCCTGGATCGGGCACGGGTCATCCTTTTTGACATCACCCGCGGTCTCGACAGCATTCCAATATCTCAGCCACAGTTTGACCTCGTTTTCATGGACCCGCCTTATGACCGGGGTCTTGTCCGCGATGGCTTGAATCTATTCCGGCGTTACTCTATCCTGGCACCCGGCCACTGCCTGATTCTTGAACACTCTTCGCGCGAGCCGCTTCCGTGTGACTTGGAGGGCTATGTACTTCACGATCAGAGACGCTACGGAAAAACCCTTGTTTCATTTTTAGAATGTGTGCTATGAACGCCCAACCTGAAACTCCGGCGCCTTTGTGTTGCTGCCGGCAAATGGCTCTTTTCTGCAATCGCGGCGCAAATCACTCGTGCGGCCCACGAGAGTAGGCTTCCGCGCAAATTCTTGATTTCCTTGAACTTGCAGAAAATATTACACTTCTGGATCGGAAACTGATCCGTGCTCTTAATGCAGCCGTGGTTGGGCACTAACTCAACAAGTGGCGGATGAAGGCTATGGCGAGAGTTGCGATATATCCGGGGTCTTTCGATCCGGTTACCAACGGTCACCTGGACATCGTCAAGCGGGGATTGAAACTGTTCGATAAGATCATCGTCACCATTTTGTATAACCCCGGAAAAGAAACCCTTTTTTCAGTGGAAGAACGGCTGGGCATGCTCCGGGA
>JBDNAO010000146.1:0-5399 GCA_039768375.1 Desulfobacterales bacterium
ACGGCAATCACCTTGCCGTCGGCCGGCGACACCACCGTTCCGCCTGCGTTTGGAACGATCCGATCGGGATCCCTGAAGAAATAGACCACAAATAATGTGATTGCCAAGGCCAACAGGGTCGGTACGGTCAAACCCAACAGCGCCAGCACCGCCGTGGTGAACGCACAGCCCAATATAATGGGAAGTCCAGGCCGGGCCACCGGAAAAGCGGTCGGGTTCGGTTTGTCTGGCCACATGAACTCATTCATTGTGTGGGTCTATTTGTATCCTTAATCAATAGCTTTCACAAATACCAGACATCTTACTTAGCCGTCAATCCATATCGGTCATCAGAACGGGCCGCATCATCAGCGCCGAGACTGCCGGTCGATCTGTGCATCTGATTTCCTCACATAGGCCGGTGCGAAGTGCGCGACCTCGTCGCTGTCGCCGTTTTCCAGTCTTTTGAAGGCCAGACGCGCCACCGTGAACGCCCGTATGGCGTGTGCCGGAGCAGAAGTAAAGTAAGCACCGTCACCCAAATTGTCACGGATCAATGAGCGATAGAGGACGGCGCCGTTTCCGATAAAGGTGCAGGGCGCATCGATGCAGTGGAGCGCGTGCTCCGGCCGCATCACACCTTCGAGATGCCGCTCAACGAGGATGCTGTCGATCATTCGATACGTGGAAAAATAAACTTCTCCCCGTCGGGCATCGATCAGCGGGCACACCAGAGGCGTCGACGCAGCCGCTTGCTCGGCCAGTGCCTGCAGGGCCGAAATCCCTACAATCGGTCGACCGGCGGCTTCTGCCAACCCTTTCACGGTGCTGACGCCTATCCGCAGGCCAGTGAACGATCCAGGCCCCTTGACCACGGCATAAGCGTCCAACCCACCGACCGCCAATCCCGCCAGACGGCAGGCTTCGCCTATCATTCCGGCCAAATGACGGGAATGCGTCTGGGTGCTGACCAGATTGATTTCCGCCAGGAGATGTTCCCCGTCGGTGAGCGCCACGCTGCAACCGCTGGTGGCCGTGTCGACAGCCAGAATTTTCATGTATTACCGATATAGTTCTGCAGCCGGCCTCAGCGACGCTTGCTTGTGCCCGGGGAACCCGCTTTTTTTCGGCTGCGCACACCCCGCACCGCCACTTCCAAAGCCACGGACAGCACTTCATCCATCCTTTCCACCGAAATGTATTTGACTTTACGCCGGATGGTTTTGGGGATTTCGACGAGATCTTTTGTATTTTTAAATGGAATAATGATGGTTTTGATCCCGGACCGGATGGCGCCCAGAGACTTTTCCTTTAGTCCGCCAATCGGCAGGACACGGCCACGCAAGGTGATTTCACCGGTCATGGCCACATCGTTACGGATCGGGCGACCGGTGGCGGCCGAGATCAGAGCGGTGGCCATGGCAATCCCGGCCGAAGGCCCATCCTTGGGAATGGCGCCGGCCGGTACGTGAATGTGGGTGTCCACGCTGTCGAATATGTTTTCCTTTCCGCCGTAGGCGCGGATGTTGGCACGAGAAAAGCTTACCGCAGCACGCGCGGATTCCTGCATGACCTCACCGAGTTGACCGGTGATGATGAGTTCTCCCTTACCCCGGATCAACGAGGCCTCCACGTACATCACCTCGCCGCCGGCTTGGGTCCAGGCCAATCCGGTGGCCAGTCCGATCTGGGCTTCCTCCTGATCCATTTCCGGGTAATATTTCGGCACACCCAGATACTTGTGCAGATTGTTGCGACTGATCGAAAAAGGCCCCTTCTGGCCCTCGGCGATCTTGCGGGCCACCTTGCGGCAGATCGAGCCGATTTCACGTTCCAGATTTCTTACACCGGCCTCTGCGGTGTACTCCGATATGATCAGGTCCAATGTCGCGGGACTGATGACCAGGTGACGCGCTTTCAGGCCGTTTTGCTTCATCTGGCGTGGACTCAGGTGTTTCTGGGCGATGATCCGCTTTTCCTCTTGAGTATATCCCGGAAGGTTGATGACCTCCATTCGGTCCAGAAGGGCCGACGGAATGGTGTCGGTCAGATTGGCCGTCAAAATGAACATGACCTGCGAAAGGTCAAAAGGCATGTTTAAATAATGATCGCTAAAAGCCCCGTTTTGTTCCGGATCGAGAGCTTCGAGCAAAGCTGAAGACGGGTCTCCGCGAAAATCGGCGCCCAGTTTGTCGATTTCATCCATCATGAAAACCGGATTGCGGCTGCCGCACTGCTTGAGTCCCTGCAGAATTCGGCCCGGCAGTGCGCCGATGTATGTCCGGCGATGACCGCGGATCTCGGCCTCGTCCCGGATGCCGCCCAAGGAGATGCGCACGAACTTGCGTTTGAGGGCGTGCGCAATGGCCTGTCCCAGAGAGGTCTTGCCGACGCCGGGCGGACCGACAAAGCACAGTATCGGTCCCTTCATATCCGGATTGAGCTGGCGTACGCTCAAGTACTCGAGAATGCGCTCCTTGATCCGGTCCAGGCCGTGGTGATTTTGGTCCAGGACTTTTTTGGCGACCTTGATATCGATGATGTCGCGGGTCGTCTTGCTCCAGGGCATCTCCACCAGCCAATCGAGGTAAGTGCGGACCACCGCCGATTCGGCCGAATCAGGATGCATCTGGTCCAGACGGCGGAGCTGCTTTTGGGCTTCTTTTTCTGCCTCTTTGGACATCCGGGCGCGCTTGATCTTTTTGCGGTAATCCTCTATTTCCAGGACCTTTTCATCCTGTTCTCCCAGTTCTTTATGGATCGCTCGGACCTGTTCCCGCAGGAAATAATCCCGCTGGTTCTTGAAGATCTCATCCTTGACCTCGGACTGAATCTTGGCCTGCATGGTCGACAGTTCGAGTTCCTTCATCAGGAATCGGTTGACGGCTTTGAGCCGCTCCACCGGGTCGAATATCTCTAACAGCTGTTGAGATTCTTCAATCTTCAGCTTGAGGTTGGTGGCTACCAAATCCGCCAGTTTTCCGGGATCCTCGATGCTCTCGAGGACCGTGCTCACGTCACCGGTCATCTCGCCTCTTAAGGCCAGAATCTTTTCGGATTGCTCGCGCGCGTTCCGCATCAGGGCCTCGACCTCGACGGTGACCTCTTTCGGCGGCGCCTCTTCGATCAAGGCCACCTTGACCCGGTAGTACGTTTTTTTACCGATGTAGCGCACGATTTTGGCTTTGGCGATGCCCTGCACCAGGGTTTTGACCCGGCCGTCGGGCAGCTTGAGCATCCGCAGGATGCGGCCGACTGTGCCGGTTCGGTAGATGTCGTTCGGGGTCGGATTCTCGGTCGCGGGATCCTTCTGGGTGACAAGGAACAGAAAACCGTCTTTGGCAACGGCATCGTCCACCGCGCGGACCGACTTTTCGCGTCCCACAAAGAGCGGCAACAACATATCGGTGAAAATAACGATGTCTCGCACCGGCATCATCGGAAGAGAGAGCGGAATGTCCGCCAATGCATCTTCCTCGTCCAGGATGCTGATCAAATCGTCTTTATCTGTCTCTGCCATCAACAACTCCTTGTTTCCGATCTGCGTTTAAAACCATCGAATGCCGGCGGCGCGGCAAACCGGATATTTCGACCGCTTTGATAAACTTTGCATTATAACGTATATATTCTCTTTGGCAATAACAACCTTGATTTTTTTTGATATCCCCATTATGCTTTAACGTCACGTTGAAATCATAAAAATGCTTGACGCCAAACGTCATCGTCAAGCGATCGTTTTACATATGAATATAGTGCTGATGGGGGTAATTGTCGTTGTCTTCGGCTTGTGCGTGGGCAGTTTTCTCAATGTCTGTATTTACCGCATACCGGCTTCGAAATCGATCGTTTACCCCGGCTCGATGTGTCCGACTTGCGGGACGGCCATCCGATATTACGACAATATTCCGCTTTTAGGTTACCTCTGGCTGGCGGGCAAGTGCCGCCAGTGCCGGTCTCCGATTTCGATCCGTTATCCCCTGATCGAACTGCTCACCGGGACCGTTGCTCTCGGTTTGTTTATTAAGTACGGTGTTTCGATCGAAGCCTTGATCTACTTTGCCTTCGCCTGCGTTCTGATCGTTATCACCTTCATCGACATCGATTACCGCATCATCCCCGACCGCATCTCACTGCCCGGCATTGTGATCTTTTTTCTGGCCGCCATGGCGGTTCCGTCCATGAATTGGCTGGACGCCCTTTTGGGGGTTGTGATCGGCGGCGGCAGTCTGTTCCTGGTCGCCTTCGTCTACCACCTGCTGACCCGTAAAGAAGGCATGGGTGGCGGAGACATCAAGTTGCTGGCCATGATCGGGGCCCTGATCGGATGGAAAGGGGTTCTTTTCACCATTTTCGTTTCGTCCGCCGTGGGCACGCTGTCGGGTCTGGCCATCATGATGGCCACCCGCCAAAACATGAAACTGGCCGTTCCCTTCGGTCCCTTTCTCTCGATCGGTGCGCTCGCCTACGTGTTTTTCGGTCCGCAGCTGATATCCTGGTACTTTCGGCTCATGTAACGCACCGATCGGCCACCGCAACAATCGTAATGGCCGACGGGCTTTAACCGCATGCGACTGGCTGTCATTTCAGATATTCACGGTAACTTGGATGCACTCACGGCGGTCCTCACCGACATCGACGCCGGCAGGCTCGACGCCGTTATCTGTCTCGGGGACTGCATCGGCTACGGCGCCGAACCCGAGCGGGTGATCCAGACCCTCCGGCAGCGCGGCATTCCCTCGACACGCGGCAACCACGAGCAGGCCGTACTGGAGCCGGAGCGCCTGGAGTGGTTCAATCCTCTGGCCAGAAAATCCCTGGTCAAAACCGCCGAGATGCTCTCCGGCGAAGCCCTGCAGATCATCGCCGAATTTCCCGCCGTTTTGACATCTCACGGCTGCCGCTTTGTCCACGGGTTTCCACCGGACTCCGTCACCACGTATCACTTCGAGGTCGCCTCCGGGGAAAAGCGGCGGATTATCAAATCGATGACCGAGAAAATCTGTTTCATCGGCCACACCCACGACTTGACCCTCATCACCTACGACGGCCGCACACTGACCAATACCTCTCTTGGACCGGGTCGGGTAGATCTTTTGCCGAACCAACAGACCGTTGTTTGTGTCGGCAGCGTCGGTCAACCGCGGGATGGCGACGAAAATGCCAAGTACATCATCTGGGACGCTGACGCAGCATCCCTGGAGGTCAGGTATATCCGCTACGACATCGGTGCCGCGGCTGAAAAAATCATTGCAGCCGGACTGCCGCGCGTGCACGCCGACCGACTGTGGTGTCGGTAATCCCGGTTTCACACAGCCAGAGTTTTTTTCCAAACACTCATGGCGCCTCGGGCCGCCACGGTGCATGGAAATGATGAGCCGGAGCCCGGATGAGCGGTTGAGAACAGCGGCTGACTGTCTGAG
>JBDNAO010000147.1:0-6204 GCA_039768375.1 Desulfobacterales bacterium
ACGGCGTCGAGCCGGATGATCCGCGTCCCCTGCGATACGTAAAAGAGCAGGGCCCGCACCATGTTCTCGAGAACGTCGAGGCTCTCGTAATTGAGGTCGATCTGATCCGCGCTGAAGGTTGTCCACAGATGGACCCGCCGCCCGGAATGCTTTTCAAATTCAGTCAGCAGCGGCAGGGAGCGAGGCCGGGTCACCCCGGAAAGATCGGCCGCCGGATCGACTTCGATGGCCAGATGCTCGAATCCTTTCTCACCAGCGAGGTAGTTCTGAAACCAGCGACTTTCGGCGGAAACATGGTTGACGACGAGATCGACCATCAGCTTGAAATTCCCGCCGATGGCCCGGATGTCCTCCCAGCTCCCTAGTTCGGATCTGACGGTAAAAAAATCGGTGACGGAAAAACCATCGTCTGACGAATAAGGAAAAAACGGCAGGATGTGAATCCCGGAAAAAACACCTCTGAAATGTTTAGTCGCAAATCGGTTCAGGGTGCGGAGCGGCCGTTCCCCTTCTCGCGTGAGAGTGTCGCCGTAAGTGACGAGGATGGCATCCGCCTCGGAGAGGGAGCCGCCCTGCCCGGCCGGTTGTTGAGTCGAAAAATCATCCAGAAGGGCGGCGATCCGCGCGGCCGCGGCCGCGGCCTTTTGCTTTCCGTAAATCCTCTGGAGAATCGTCTGCATTCCATTTACCCTTGTTTGTGAAATGAACCGGGATGACGGCCTGCGGTTCGCGCTGAATCTTTACAATGTCTATAGGGTTCTCGTTTTTATAGAGACTGGTAGGATTATGTCGTTGACATCTCCGGTGCTTTTAGTACGAAAATAGAATGAAATACGGAAAAAGGTGGGCACCTCCACGTCATTTTCATGCACCTTGGTGGCCCAGGGCCATGAGTGTATAATATGTAAACCAAGATGGCACCCAACCTCCTCTGCGAGGAATTGTCCCGCAGTGATTGACAGAAAGTGCAGGCGTTGACATGTATATCCCCTTTGACAAGGTTCACAACATCGGTTTCATCTCGACCCGTTTTGCCGGAACCGACGGCGTTTCGATGGAAACGGAAAAATGGGCCAATGTATTTAAAGAAGAAGGGTTTCAGTGTTTCTATTTTGCCGGAGAGCTGGATCGGGACCCTTCGCGGTCCTTCCTGGTACCGGAGGCTCATTTTCTGCACCCGGAAATCCGGTCGATTTTCAACACCGCTTTCGCTCTCGACACCAACGGCGTGAGAGAGCGGAAGCTGACCACCAAAATCCAAGCCATCAAGGAGCACATTAAAGATCATCTATACGATTTCATTCGACGATTCAACATCGATCTCCTGATACCGGAAAACTCGGTGACCATACCGCTCAACATCCCCCTCGGGCTGGCGATCACCGAACTCATCGCGGAGACCGGTCTGCCCACCATCGCCCATCATCACGATTTTTTCTGGGAGCGCCAGCAGTTCAAGACAAACGGGGTCTGGGATTATCTCAACATGGCTTTCCCGCCGCACCTTCCGCCGATTCGCCATGTCGTCATCAGTTCCTCGGCGAGCAACCAACTCAGCCTCCGGACGGGTATATCGGCCACCATCATTCCGAACGTGATGGATTTCGAACATCCCCCCTCGCCACCGGACGACTATGCCGGCGATGTCCTCAAAGCCTTGGGACTCGACCCGGATGAACGGCTCATCCTTCAACCGACCCGTGTGGTCAAACGCAAGGGAATCGAACACGCGATCGAACTGGTGAGCCGGCTCGGCATGAAAGCACGGCTTGTCATCTCCCATGCTTCCGGAGACGAGGGACACGACTACGAGCAGCGGATCATCGACTACTCACAGCGGATGGAGGTAAATACGCTTTTTGTCTCGGACATCATCAACGAACGCCGGGGGGCGACGGCGGACGGGCGGAAGATTTACAACCTCTTCGACATCTACCCCCACGCCGATTTGATCACCTACCCCTCCACTATCGAGGGATTCGGCAACGCCTTCCTGGAAGCGGTCTATTTCAAGAAACCGATCCTGGTCAACCGCTATTCGATCTACACCATCGACATCAAGCCCAAGGGATTTATGGCCATTGAAATCGACGGTTATGTGACCGATGAGGCGGTGGAACAAGCGCGGGCGGTGCTCGAAGATTCCCGGTTGAGGGAAAAAATGGTCACTACCAATTACGCACTCGCAAAAAAGTTCTATTCCTACACCGTCCTGCACGAAAAACTGATGAACCTCATGGTCTAGCCGGCTTTAATCGGAGAGCCTCTTCATGACCTCCAGGTATTCCGGCGAGCGGGAAAGATAGAAGGAGAGCGCCCGCGCGAAATCCTTGCCGAGCACCCCGTCAATGAACATCTGGCTGATCTCCCTGTTGCGGTCCAATGCGAATTGAGAAATTACCAGGATCTGGCGTTCTTCCTCGCTGATGGTGTCGAGCAGGCGCAGCAGGGCGGTGCGGGCCCGCGGCTGGTACATCCAGAAGTAGAGCATGTCGAGGACGTGGATCATGACAATTTTTTCCAGATCGCGTGCTTCGGCATTGTCCTTGGCCGAGATCCGGCGGGGGCGGTTGAGGATGTCACGGGTGCCGGTCTCGGGGAAAAGAATTTCGAGCTGTGTGTAGACCCGCAGCAGGTCGGCCAACTTCTTGCGGTAGTCTCGAAACCGGAGGTGGATGTTGCTGTAGCGATCGCTGAGGCCCTCGATAATGCCGGCGACAAAATCCGAGGCGGCTTTTGAGATGATGGCGGCCCACCTCTGAAGGATGGCATCGATTCCGACGACCCCACCGGCGGCCAGGCCCGCGCCGATTGCGGTGTTGAAGAGGATGGCAATCGGAATCGAAAGGACGCTGCGGAAGAAATTGCCCACGATCACCGCACGCGGAAACCCGCGAAAGGCATTGTGACTGGAGAGGTAGATGCCGTTGGCCAGCGCCATGAATGTGTAGAGCGCATACGGATGGGTGGCCGTGGTGATGCCGAAGCCCCGATTGAGAATGACGGTTTTCACCAAATAGTCGAGCAACGGCACCGAGAAGCCGGTGTAGAGCAACGAATCGGTCAGGCGGTCCCAACTGACGTAACTGTTCCAGCGCAGAAGCGGTGAGCGCCTGAGGCCGCCACCGCCCAGGACCGACTGCAGAATATTGCGCAAGCCGGTAATGCCGAACCAGATAAAAGCCCCGCCGTATGCCAGCACCCACCAGTCCTTGGTCAAAGCGAAAGTGGCAAAGGCGGGAATAAACCCGATCAATACCTTCAAGCTGTTCTTCAACCGGGTGTTCATGTAGCGCCACGAAAACCGCCTGTGATTGGGCGCCGTCCGGGGGGGCTCGAGGTGCAGCTCGTTTGTGATCTCCTTCTGGCCCCCCCCGAGGGTGACGATATTGCCGGGGATCTTCATGCGGATCGAAGCATCCTGCACGTCCCAACCCTCGATCTTCTTGTGGCCCAGCCAGCGCAAAACAGGCAGGCGTAAGGCCGCGCGATTAAAGGTCCGCACCAATCGACCGGTGCTCTCATAGGGCACAAAGGTCAGGCGCCGGAAAGCGGTCATGGTCATCGGAATGAATTCGCGTGTCTTTCCAGCCTGATGTACCACCTCATTCTGCGCCCGCTGCGGCAATGTTTCGAGAACGGCAAGCCCCATGCCGTGTCCCCGTGGAGACCGACCGGTGGAGTCGCTGCCGATCCGGGCTTTCAGGGGCGTCCCTTCGTACAGGGATTTAAAATAGAGGATATCGTGCAGAATGGTGGTCAGCTTTGAGATCCGTTCTATCCGATCAATGTCGTTCGCGTGCTCCAGGCCGTCAATTATTTTGCGGATCACGCGCTTGAGCGTTATGACGCTGCCTTCGTTGAGCGCCTGCTGCAGCTCATTGATACCGGCCAGGTGGGTGGTTTGGCCGGCAGCGTAGTCCTTCAGGTTGAAGATTTCGAGCCGGGTGATCAGGCCTTCGCAATCGTAGAGCAACTCCAACACGTCCGCCACCCTTAGATTGCTGAGGTTGAGGGTGATGCGGTGACCGGAGTGCAGCCGTGAGATCTTTTGGATCAGTGCACAGGGGGAAAGCCGTAAAAGCTCGGGGACCTCAGGGCCGTCGGAGGGCACATTCGGATTGGGGATTGTCGCGTTTTTTTCAGGCCTCAGGTAGCCTTCCAGGAGCTGTTCGATGTCGAGGCGATTGAGGCCGACGATCTCCTCGGCGATTTCGCTCTGCTGCTCCGCTTCAGCGCTGTTGCACTGGACACGCAATGCCGCGACGCGCTCCCGGAGGGCAGATAACACTTGCTGATGAAGGAATTTAGACAGGTGCAGTTTCGATTTCTGACCAAGGGCCGCGAATTTCAGAAATGCGGTTTCATCGATCGGCGGCAGATCGATTTTATAGTCAGCGGCGATCTCCTGCCGGTGCGAGCAATTGAACTCCCGCAAAAGCGCCATGACATAAGCCTGCTGATAAGCCGACACCTCGCGTCCGGCCTCCATCAACTGCATAACGTCATTTTCGGCCAGAAAGCACAAAAAGGCTTGCGAATCGGGGAATCCGCGCGGTACCCAGATGACCTGTACATATTTGCCACGGAAGCGGGCAGAAAACTCGATGCCGATGCGCACATCGATCCCCATTATGGCGGCTGCCTCCAGCAGTTCGGCGGCGAAACGCGGCTCGATAAAATTGTAGTGAATGACGCGCAGGCGCCGGATACCTTTTATCCAGGCGTCCATGATCAAATGGGTGGATGATTTGCGCCCCTTGGTGTTCACATCGTGGACGTGATCGTCGAAGGCAATCTGGTTCCATTCCTCCGGCATCTCGAGCAAATGGTAGCGGCGCAGCTGCCGACGCACGAACCGCGGCTTGCCCGCGGCCGTTATCCGGAAGCTATGGGCCAGCTCCAGCTGCCGGCGATAATCGCCATGGGCCCTGACGAGCTCTTTCATGATCTCCAGCAGCACCCGGGCCGTATTTTTAGGCATACTGCCGCCGGCGGTGCCCAGAATCTCGTCGTGTAGCGAGCGCAGGGCACTGAGCCGATCGTCCACTCCGCCGATTTCGAGCGAACTGAGGAGGTGGACCACGGCATAGGCAATCCGTAGACCCTTCGACTCGACCATTTCCTTTATGCCACTGGGATGGAAGAAGGGGTAATATGTTTTACGGGTATACGCGAGGGTCCGGTCCCGGTTCAGAACATCGGTGACGATGCCCAGCAGTTCATGATCGCGCTTGTCAAACAGGATCTTAGAAACCCGTTCATTGGTTTTCATCCGAATCGATTTCCGTTGAATAGCCTTCCATTTCGTTGGTTTAGAATCATAACGGTATGAAATCTAAATGAAAAAGTAAAGAAAAATGAATATTCCCGCCGCACCTCGTAAAAAACTATTCTTTTTGTTTTTCTCCTGATTTTTGGTGAGCAAAGGATCAAGTGTTTGTGTTTTTTACCCGCTGTGTTAATACTCTTTAAGGTTAATCCGTTTCCCGCCCAGGCGGGATTCATGGTTCCCAGTTAAAGACTCATGGCCCTTGTATGAAACTTAACTGTACTATACCCGATTGAAAGGTAATTTTAAAAATACTATCGCGGGTATTGAGGTATTCAGAAATCTCAAATCCCAAGCACCAAATTCCAAGGAAATCCCAAATTTCAATACCCAATGACCCAAACAGTTTAAAGGTTCACCGTTCCCCGTTCAGGGATGAAGGATTAGAGCGATACAGGTCTAAAAGTTCACCGTTCACCGTTAAGGGTTTATGGATAGAAGTTCTTTCTTGAACCCGGAACCCAGAACGCTGAACCCGGAACCGGGAACCTTTGAACCCTAAACCTGGAACCGATCAGTTCAGGTTGTTATTTGCGATTTGGAATTTTTCACCGAAACTTAAAAGTTTTCTCTTCGATCAAATTGGATGCCTGCGGCCAGAAATGTTGACGCCCCACCATCCGGCGGCTCGTCCGCTATGAACCCATTTTCGGGTGCTGACACATGAGAGGGCTCACCATTTTTTTTATCGTCTTTTTCGGTCTATACACTCTCCTGCACCTCTACGGTTTGACCAAACTGAAGCGGGCACTCGAACCGGGCCCCTGGCCCCTTGCCGGTTTGACGCTTTTTACGATCATGATGGTGCTGGCCCCGCTCCTTGTCCGACTCCTGGAAAGAAACGACTGGCCGACACCAGCCCGTATTCTGGC
>JBDNAO010000148.1:0-3655 GCA_039768375.1 Desulfobacterales bacterium
CGTATGGCTCAGTCTGCGGGTTTCCTCGAAAAGAACCGTATAGCTAACAGCAACAAGATGCATTGTCAAGCTAAAAGATCGGCTTGGTAACGCCGCTTGCTTGCAGAAGTGGCCCGGGTTTTTACCGGCTATCAAATCAAATTTGCCGGCGGTTTGTCGACCCCGCTGTCGACTGTAATCTCGAAGTTCATATCGTTTTTGGTAAACAGGGCACCGCCATCCTTGACGATGATGGCATACGTCAGCACCTCGTCCATGTGATCCGCCGTGACGATTTCGATCTGTTTTTTGATCGGTTTGGGGATCTCGCGGATGTCTTTCTCGTTTTCCTTCGGGATGATCACCTTCGTGATCCCGCCGCGATGGGCTGCCAGAATCTTTTCCTTCAAGCCCCCGATCGGCAGTACGCGCCCTCGCAAGGTGATTTCACCCGTCATGGCCAGGTCCCGGTGAACGGGGCGTTTGGTCAAAGCGGACACGATTGAAGTGCACATGGTGATACCGGCCGAGGGGCCGTCTTTGGGAATCGCCCCTTCCGGGATATGGATGTGGATGTCGTACTTGCGATGAAACTTCTCGTCGATCTGAAGGTAGGCCGCGCGTGAGCGCACATAGCTGACCGCTGCCTGCGCAGATTCTTGCATCACATCGCCGAGTTTTCCCGTAACGGTCAGCTGACCCTTGCCCGGCATGATGACCGTTTCCACATTCAGCAGCTCTCCCCCAACCTGGGTCCAGGCCAGTCCGGTCACCAGACCGATCTGGTCCTTTTCTTCGATCTGACCCTCCCGAAATCGGGCTGGCCCCAGGTACTTGGCCACCGATTTACTGGAAACCGTGTATGCACTCTTTTCCTTGCCCTTGCTCTTGAGCACTTCCTTGGCAATTTTACGGCAAATGGAGGCGATTTCCCTTTCCAGGTTTCGAACGCCGGCCTCACGCGTGTACTTTCGGATAATGGTATAAATAGCGTTTGGCGAAAAAAGGATGTTTTTGCCTTCGAGGCCGTTGATTTTGACCTGCTTGGGAACCAGAAAACCCTCGCCGATGTGATATTTCTCAAATTCCGTGTAGCCGGGCAGGCGGATGATCTCCATGCGGTCCTGCAGCGGCAGAGGGATGTCGGGCAGCGTGTTGGCGGTCGTGATGAACAAGATGTCCGACAGATCGTAGTCGACATCCAGGTAGTGATCATTGAAAGCGTAGTTCTGTTCAGGATCGAGGACCTCAAGCAGCGCCGCCGACGGGTCGCCCCTGAAGTCCATGCTCATTTTGTCTACTTCGTCCAGACAGAATACCGGGTTGTTGACGCCGATCTTCTTGAGGGACTGGATAATCTTGCCCGGCATGGCGCCGATATACGTGCGTCGGTGACCACGGATCTCGGCCTCGTCCCGAACACCGCCCAACGACATGCGGACGAACTTCCGGCCCGTGGCTCGGGATACCGATTTGGCCAGAGAGGTCTTGCCAACGCCCGGCGGCCCCACGAAGCACAATATCGGTCCCCTGATCTTTTGCACCAGGGTTTGGACCGCGAGATATTCCAGAATCCGCTCCTTCGGTTTTTCCAGACCGTAATGGTCTTCGTCGAGGATTTTTTCCGCATTGTCGATGTCGGTGTTGACGTCGGTTTTTTCGTACCAGGGCAGGCTGACCAACCAGTCGATGTAGTTGCGGACCACGGTGGCCTCGGCCGACATGGGCGTCATCAGCTTCAGCTTCTTGAGCTCACTTTTGACCTTCTCGGTCGCCTCCTTGGACATCTTCTTCTTCGCTATTTTCTCTTCGACCTCGTTCAGATCGTCGAGCGTCTCCTCGTCGGAGCCCATCTCTTTCTTAATGGCCCGCATCTGCTCGTTCAGGTAGTAGTTCTTCTGGGTCTTCTCCATCTGCTCCTTGACCCGACTCTTGATGCGCTGATCCATCTTGTAAATGTCGATCTCCATCTGGATCAGACTCAGCAGGAGCGCTAGCCGGTCGGACGGATCGATCGACTCGAGCAGGCGCTGCTTGTCATCGATTTTGAAAGAGAAGTGTGCGGCCAGGGTGTCGGCTAATTTCGACGGTTCCTCGAGGGCGGCGACACTCGCAACCAACTCTTTGGAGAGACTCTTGTTGAGAGCGGCATATTGCTCGAAGCTCTTCTGAACCGAGCGGCACAGCGCAGTGCCTTCAGCAGCTGTCAACCGCGGCTCGAAGACCTTTTCCATTTCGACCTGGAAATACTCCTTCTCTGCCACGAAGCGAACGATGCGTCCCCGGCTGTCGCCTTCCACAAGGGCCTTGACGGTTCCGTCCGGCAGTCGCAGCAGTTGCAGCACTTTGCCGACGGTCCCCAGGCGGCTGATGTCGGCCTCGGTCGGATTGTCGATCCCGGCCTTCTTCTGAGTGGCAAGAAATACGCGTTTGTCCCGGTTCATCGCTTCAGAAAGCGCACTGACGGATTTGGGGCGCCCCACGAAAAGCGGCGCGACCATGTGCGGAAAGACGACGATGTCTCGCAGTGGCAACATCGGCAAAATTATCCGGCTGGGTTGGGCGTCATCGTCTTTGAATATTTTCGGTAAACTGACCATAGTATCAACTTGTTCTCTCTTGTTTGCGATTCGCAGCGAATCGAAGGGTTGTATAACGGCGGTTTAATTCAGCCCGGTTCGCAGAAACGAGCATGTTCCCGGCCCGAAACCGCTGGCCGGGCGGATAAGCGAATTTTGTGTTCTCAGGCTTGCTTCTTGGTCTGCTCGTAAAGCAGGATCGGGTCCTCTTTCTTGATGACCACGTCTTCGCTAATGACGCACTCTTTCACGTTTTCGATGGATGGAATCTCATACATGATATCGAGCATACAGCTTTCCAAAATCGCGCGCAGCCCCCTGGCACCGGACTTACGCTTGATCGCCTCGATCGCGATCGCTTTCAGAGCACTGTCGGTCAGCCGCAGGTTGACGCCTTCGAGTTCGAAGAGTTTCTGGAACTGACGCAGCAGGGCATTCTTGGGTTCCTTGAGGATCCGAATCAATGCCACCTCGTTGAGTTCATCCAACGTGGCGATCACCGGCAGGCGGCCCAGAAATTCGGGAATCATGCCGTATTTGATCAAATCCTCCGGCTGAACGTCTTTTAGTATCTCTCCGATGCTGCGTTCGTCGTCTTTTTTGATCTTGGCACCGAAGCCCATCAACTTGGAGCCCATGCGCCGCTGGATTATTTTTTCAAGGCCGCTAAATGTCCCGCCACATATAAACAGGATGTTGGAGGTGTCGACCTTTACGAAATCCTGCTGGGGATGCTTGCGTCCGCCTTTGGGCGGCACGCTGGCGGTCGTGCCCTCGATGATTTTCAGCAGGGCCTGTTGGACACCCTCGCCGGAAACATCCCGCGTGATCGATGGGTTGTCGGACTTGCTGGCAATCTTGTCGATCTCATCGATATAGACAATGCCGCGCTTGGCTTTTTCGACGTCGTAGTCCGCATTCTGCAGTAGCGCCAGAATAATGTTCTCGACGTCCTCGCCCACGTAACCGGCCTCGGTCAGACTGGTGGCATCGGCGATGGTAAAGGGTACATTCAGAAATCGCGCAAGCGTCTGAGCGAGCAGTGTCTTGCCGCAACCGGTCGGGCCGATCAGCAGGATGTTGCTCTTCTGGATTTC
>JBDNAO010000555.1:0-8390 GCA_039768375.1 Desulfobacterales bacterium
TCATAATCGCTCCCCAGAAGCTCGAGCAGCAATCCAATCTCCCTTTCCATCCAGTGCACGCTCTCTTCTCCGAAATAGAGTCCTTTTACACTTTGTTTCGGTGATTTGGGCTCAAGAATCATCAACCACCCTTCCCGGTAAGGATCCAAACGAATAATTTCCGGATGCTCTTTCACCCGATGGTTGACGGCCAGAACGGTTCCGGAAGTCGGCGCGAGAACCGCGGCATGGTGGCCGAACCGTCCGAAGGCCCAACCAACCTCATGCTGCTGAAGCGCTTCTCCGAGAGGCGGCAGGTCAATTGCTTCGGGTACGCCGAACAGCCGCACGGCAAAATCGTCGAATCCGATGCGCACTCGTCCGCCGTGTTCGAAGCGCAGCCAGTTGTGTCCAAGGTGGTAGTAATAGCCATTGGCCATCCGGAAACCCGAAACCAAATGGTAACCGGGCACCCCGGGGACTTCGGACACATCCATGTCGTCCAGCAGTTGATCGAAGGTGCAGTGATAGCATTCGTAGTTCAGCGTGCAGAGTTTCGGAGCCTCCACGCGACCGGTCAATACATGGCGACACGGGCGTGACGAGCCGTGATATCTCTCCTGAAGATAGCGCACCCAACGGGGAGCGATTTTCTTCGAATCATCTTTGTCATCCATTCCCATCGCCTTGCGCATACCCGAGTCGAAAGGGCAATTGTTGCAGTCGTAGGCGTGGTCGCAGAGCCGGTAGTTGATCACACCGGCCTTCATCCAGATGCATTCCTTTTCCAGCACTTGAAACCCTTCGATTCGGCGCGGCCTCGAATGCGTTGTTTTTGCAGTTTTTGAAATGGTTCGCTTTTTCATCGTCATCCATCCTTTCTGTTGAACGTCACCGTAAGACAATGCCCTCAATCGATGCGCTCCGTTCCGATTCACGAGCTCGCTTCATGCCGGCCCACCGGTGTCAATAATCGTATCGAGGCCGGCGCGGATTCAACGGGGAGACACCGCGTGCCGTCTAATCTGTCAGCGGGCAGCAGTCGATACCACACGGCGTTTCATCGGCAAGGACCCGACCGGAGGGCATCGAACAGAGCGTCGCAGCCTCGGGCCCCATTACGCAGAAGCGCAAAGAAACTCTCGGCGCGCAGACCATTTCTGGAGCCCCTTTTCTGATTCGGTATCATCGAGCCATTGGTCGAAGGCACACCGCGCGCAGTCGTACTGCCGCAGGCACAGTTTTGGCATCTCGATCGTACCGTCAAGAACATGGCGACAGAGCCTCGCGTCGCGGGCAAAAGATCTTCCCCTCTTTCCTAAGGTCGCCTCCATTGTCATCACCTCCTTGCGGGTTGAATCGACCCGCCATGGGTTGTCGGCCACATGGCTTAACCATCTCTACTGCAACCGGAATGCCAGACGCAGCAGTAAAACTCACAACTTTCTGGAATCATTGCAAATAAGAAAAAAAGGATGGAAGAGAAGAAGTGGCTGCCTAGTAATCGGTGGTTTGGGCGATGCTATTGGCTACACCGAACAAGGTGGATTGCGGGTCATATAAAAAACATAGTTTGATTTTAGTTAGTTAAAAGTGTTGCCAATGGCAACACCTGATGGGATAAGAATTTACAGGGTTGTGGGGGTCTATTGCGGGCCGCAGCGCGGTTTCTCGGGGAGTCTCTTAAAAAGGAGTCTTGCGGCCTCAGGCAGGACGAAGACCAAGCTTTTTGATCTTGCGCCACAGGGTGGTGCGGTTGATGCCCAGCTCGCCGGCGGTTTTACTGCGGTTCCAGCCGTGTTTCCTGAGCACCGTCAGGAGGTGCTCACGCTCACTCGGGCCTGCGGTTTTTTGGGCCTGAGAATCCGGTACCCGGTCTTTCAATGATTTGGGCCGGCGATGCAGGAGGTAATCAGGCAGGTGCCCAGGCCCGATGGACTCCTCGCGGCAGATGATCAGGGCGTGTTCGAGGATATTTTCGAGCTCCCGAACGTTGCCTGGATAGGAGTAGTTGAGCAGAATCTGCAGGGCGTCTTCGGAGATGCCTACATGGCGGTTATCTCTTATGGCAGCCATTTTTCGCAGAATATGGTGGATCAGCAGGGGTAGGTCGTTGCTGCGGTCTTTGAGGTCCGGCACTTCGATTCGAAAAACATTGAGCCGATAAAAAAGATCCTCACGAAACAGTCTCTCGGCGACCAGCGCCTCGAGATTCCGGTTGGATGCCGAGATGATCCGTACATCGACTTTCTGGGTGTGAAGGCTGCCGAGCGGATAAAATTCTCTGTCCTCCAGTACCCGCAGCAGTTTGGCCTGAAGCGCAAGCGGCAGATCGCCGATTTCGTCCAGAAAAATCGTCCCGCCGTCGGCTTCATTGAATCGTCCGGGTTTGTCCCGCTGCGCACCGGTGAAGGCCCCTTTCACATAGCCGAACATCTCCGATTCGAGCAGGTTGTCGGGGATGGCGGCGCAATTCACCTTCACAAACGGTTTGAGAGCACGCCGGCTGACGGAATGAATGACCTTTGCCAGAAGATCCTTGCCGGTACCGGTAGACCCCTCGATGAGAATGGTGGCATCCGTGGCCGCCACCACACCGACGGTCTCGAAGATTCGCTGCATGGCCGGGTCTTTTCCGATCATGTCCTGGAAGGTGTAGCGCTCCCGGATGGCTTGATCGAGTTGCCTGACGAGCGTGAGGTCATGAAATGTTGCCAGTCCGCCAATGATGGTGCCCTTCTCATTGCGCAGTGCCAAGTAGTTGGCCCGGATCGGAATCGTCTCGCCGTTTTTGGTGGTCATTCTCCCGTGTCGGCTGCTGCGGCTGGAACCGTCAGCGATAGATTCCTTCAACAGGCACTCATCCTTGGCCGCCGCCCCTTCGAATACGGCCGTGCACGGATTTCCAATGACCTGCTGCCGGTCGAAACCGGAGATTTTCTCGGCCTCGCGGTTAAAAAAGGTGATATAGCCGCCACGATTGACGGTAAAAATACCGACATCCAGATTGTCCAGTATGAGTTTCAGGCTGCGCTCTTCATAATGAATCCGGTTGACTAGATCGGCAATCGGTGTGTGGTCCTGAAGAATCGTCAAGCAACCGACGATGTTGCGTTCTTCATCATAGATAGGGGTTGCCAGCCGGGTCAGAAGGCGTTTGGTTTGCTCTTCGTTTAATATCTCCACATCGGGTTCATCGGTGGTTGGATCGCCGTTTCGTCTGAGCAGGCACTGCACCATGCATGGAACGCCGGTAAAAACTTCCCGACAATCCTGCCCCATGACCTCGTTCTCGCGAAGGCCCATCAAGGCCTGGGCGCTGTAGTTCATGGCGGTAATCCAGTGGTTGCAATCGACCGTGAAAGCCCCGATGTTCAGCTCGTCGAGCAACTGAAGCCATTGGTCGCAGCGGATGGTGGCGCCGTTTGGTTTGGTTGGTTTCATGGTCAAGCCGTCCGTTGAATCGTGTCCAGTCATAAATTATTTTTTCCACTGGGTCCCGCCTATGGCGGGATTATCTGGGGGTGTTCGCGGATAATAGCGAAAAATTAAAAATCAACGCGAAGGAACCGGCAATCGCCGGGCAAATGACATCATTACACCTGATCCGCAAACGGCAGGTGGATGGTAAAGGTGGTCCCGACCCCCTTTTTACTCTCGAAGGTGATGGTTCCCTTGTGGTGCTCGACGATTCCGAAAACCGTTGCAAGGCCAAGCCCGACGCCGTAGCCTTCTTTCTTGGTTGTGAAAAATGGCTCGAAAATGTGCGATTGGTCTTGGGGTGCAATTCCCTGGCCGGTATCTCTGACCGCAATCCTCACCATTTTTTTATCTGAATCGGTGCCGGCCGTCAAATCGAGACGGCCGCCGTCCGGCATGGCATCTATGGCATTGAAGATCAGATTGATGATGCATTGCTGCAGCTGGTTGTAATCCCCCAAAATCGTCGGCAGTTCTGGAGACACCTCGACGGTAAGCCGGATGTTGCTCAATTCGATTTTGTGCTGGCTCAGAATAACGCTGCGCTGGAGCAGTTCGGCGGGATTAACAGCGGTGAAGGACGGCGGAGACTTGCGCGAAAAGGTCAGCAGGCTGGAGACGATCTGGGAGCAGCGGCCGGTCTCGTTCTCGACGACGGCCAAATAGCGCTGGAACTTTTCGCGATGCTCGGCGTCCAGCGGACCGCGGTCGCTGATGCGGATCATCAGCCGGATGTAGTTGAGAATTCCCGAAAGGGGATTATTGATTTCGTGCACCACACTGGCCGCCAGCCGCCCAAGAGACATCATCTTGTCCTGGTGGAGGATGCGGGCCTGATCGGCAATCTCGCGCTCGAGTTTGCGGATCTCACGCAGATCCCTGATGAAGCAGACCAGACCGTCTTCTTGTCCCTGATCCAACAGCACCGCGGCCGAAACTTGAATCGGGATGGTGCGATCAGCGGCACCGAGCAGTGTGGTTTCGTACAGGGTGAGCCGGTTCTTTCCGCCGTAGGCACTGCCCAACATGGCTTTCCGTATCCGGCCCTCCTCTCCTTCCGGAAAAAGTCGTGCCAGGGGCATGCGGCCGATCACTCCTTCCCGGCCGTATCCCGAAATCGATTCCATGCTGCGGTTGAAAGTGACCACAAACCCGCTCCGGTCGCAGGCCAGGATGCCGTCCATGGAGCTTTCGATCAGGTTTCTCTGAAACGTGATAGTTCTGACGAGTTGCTGGCTGGTCTCAGCCTTTTCTTTCTCCAGCAGGTCGGTGTAATCGGCCAGCTGCTTGCGGGACGTGTACCGCTCACGAGCCCGCTTCAGGGCCAAGCGCAGGGCCTCATCGTTGATCGGCTTGGTGATGAAATCCGAGGCGTCGAGTTGGAGGGCCCGGATGGCCAGCTCCATCTCGCCGAATGCGGTCGCCACGATCACTTCGATGTCCGGGAACCGCTTTTTCAGGGATTCGAGCACCTGCAGGCCGTCCAATCCGGGCATGCGAATATCGGTGATCACGATCTGCGGCGAGAATGTTTCACACCTCTGGAGTCCGGTGACACCATCCGCTGCCGTGAGCACATCGTAACCGGCGTCCGACAATGCAAACGTCATGACATCGCGGATATCCTCCTCATCGTCGATCAGAACGATTTTCCAGGACGAAAGGTCGGTCATTGACTGCGCTCCAGAGCGGGACAGGGCTGAATCGAATGCCGGCTGTTTCTCAAGGCCACGAGAGATGAGCCGCCTGTCGACCGTTAGCATATTCAGGTAAAAAACAAAAGCCGTGATTACCGGATCATACAGTGCTTGACCCAGCGTTGCGCCACCGCTTTCATCCGGTGCATTTGTGCACCCGTGAAGGCCGGCTCGTTGCGTTGAAAAAAAGAAGGGTTCAAGAGGCGTTGGTTCTGAAAGGGTTGCAGCACATATCGATCCGCGCCCTCGATCAAGCGCGCGATGGCACCGATGACGGTTTCATCGATGATCGGTCTGGCACAGGTGGTTCTGAATTCGTAGGCCGGGGCTGAGGCCATGATGATGCGGATGCTCTCTCGTAGGGTCTCCTGCCTGTCTTTGCTCTGAAACACCGGGACATAGCGCCGGGGGTCGGTCTTGATGTCCATCGCCACGTAATCGACCAGCCCATCTGCCACCAGGTGGCGGAGGACGTGGGGCCGACTGCCGTTGGTATCCAGCTTGACCGGAAAACCGAGGTTTTTAACGGCTGCGCATACCGCAGGAAGATCGTCCTGAAGGGTGGGCTCGCCACCGGAGATGACCACTCCATCCAGAAGCGAGCGGCGCGCCTCGAGGAAGGCATAAAACTGAGCCGGGGTGATGGGGAGGCCATCGACCGGAACCCCGCGCGCGAGTTCCGGATTGTGGCAGTAAGGACAATGAAAGTTGCACCCGGTCAGAAACAGCACACAACTGATTCGACCGGGAAAATCGATCAACGAAATTTTCTGCACACCGCCGATAACCATGACGCACCCGCAAAGTCAATCACGCTGTCAAATGATGGCAGCAGTCCACTGGGTTGCGTGTTTTGGCAACGACCTTTGCTGTCGAGGAAGGCACCCGGGCCGCAACCGGTTCCACGTTTTCCGGCAGGTCGGTATGGAAGGTTTTACGGCGGCGGAATTCGGCCTGTTTGCCGTCATTCCACTGTTTGATCGGCCTCAGGTACCCGACCACCCGCGAATAGACCTCGGTGGCCGCGCTGCACGATGGGCAGACATCCTGACGGCCGTTCAGGTATCCGTGCGATGGACAGACGCTGAAAGTCGGCGTGAGAGTGTAATACGGCAGACGGTAACTGCCGGCGATCTTGCGAATCAACTGCTTGAGCACCGCCGTGTCCGCAACCTGCTCTGCCAGGTAGATGTGCAGAACGGTACCGCCGGTATAGCGGGTCTGAAGATCGTCCTGCAGCCGCAGGGTTTCAAATAGATCGTCCGTATAGTTGACCGGCAACTGGGTCGAGTTGGTATAGTAAGGCACTGCGCCACTACGAAAATCGGTTTCGTTGGCGCAGATAATTTCCGGGTACATTTTCTTGTCCAGCATCGCCAGCCGGTAGGAAGTCCCTTCAGCCGGCGTGGCCTCCAGGTTGAAAATGTCACCGGTTTCTTCCTGGATCTCGGCCATATGGTCGCGGATAAAATCCATTACCTCCAGGGCGAAGGTCTGGCCGTCCGCTGTTGCAATGTCCTGACCGAAAAAGTTCAGACAGGCCTCGTTCATCCCGACGACACCGACCGTCGAAAAGTGGTTTTTCCAGTAGAGACCGCTGGCATTCTTGACATCGCGCAGATAGAACTTGGTGTAAGGATACAGATTGTTTTCGGTAAACCGCTCGAGAACCTTGCGCTTGATCCTGAGGCTCTCCACGGCCAGCTGCAGGACGTTCCGCAAACGGTCGAAGAAATCCGTTTCATTTTCGGCCGTGTAACCGAGGCGGGGCAAATTGATGGTCACCACACCGATCGAACCGGTCAGCGGATTGGCGCCGAAAAGACCGCCGCCTCTCTTGAGCAGTTCACGGTTGTCCAGCCGCAATCGGCAGCACATGGAGCGCGCGTCATCCGGGGACATGTCCGAGTTGACGAAGTTGGAAAAATAAGGAATGCCGTACTTGCCCGTCATTTTCCAGATCGGTTCCAGGTTGGGGTTGTCCCAGTCGAAATCGGCGGTGATGTTGTAAGTCGGGATCGGAAAAGTGAACACCCGTCCCCTGGCATCACCTTCCATCATCACCTCGGCGAAGGCCCGGTTGATGAGGTCCATTTCGGGTTGAAAATCCCCATAGGTCTCTTCACGGTGTCGGCCGGCAACGATCGCCGGATGGTCCGCCAGGTTTTTCGGCACATACAGATCCAGGGTGATGTTGGTGAAGGGGGTCTGAAACCCGACCCGTGTCGGGATGTTGATGTTGAAGACAAACTCTTGCAAGGCCTGCTTGACGTCGCGGTAGGAGAGGCCGTCGAAGCGAACGAAGGGCGCCAGCAGCGTATCGAAATTCGACAGCGCTTGGGCACCGGCGGCTTCGCCCTGAAGGGTGTAGAAAAAATTGACGATCTGCCCCAAGGCGGACCGCAGATGCTTAGGCGGCCCGCTTTCGACCTTTCCCTCCACCCCTTTGAACCCGTTCAGCAGCAGGTCCTTCAGGTCCCAGCCGACACAATACACCGACAGCAGGTTAAGGTCGTGAACGTGGAGATCCCCGCGTTTGTGGGCGTCTCTTATCTCGGGCGGGTAGATGCGGTTGAGCCAGTATTCGCTGGTGATGTCCGAGGATATGTAGTTGTTGAGGCCTTGCAGAGAATAACTCATGTTGCTGTTTTCTTTGACCTTCCAGTCGAGCTTGCGAATGTAGTGCTCCACCAGGTCGATGTGTGCGCGCGTGGCAATGTTGCGAATCTGAGCATGCTGCTCGCGATAGATAATGTAAGCCTTGGCGGTCTTGTAATAGGGAGAGTCGAGCAGGACGCGCTCGACGATGTCCTGGATCTCCTCGACCTCGGGAACCGGACCGAGCCGCAGTTCATGAGCCAGCGTCAGAGCGCGCAGGGTCAGCTTGCGGGCTTCGCGTCCTTCGAATTCGCCCGAGGCTTTGCCGGCCTTGGCAATAGCGGCCGTAATTTTGGATGAATCGAATTCAACAACCCTGTTGTCCCGTTTTTTGATTTTTTCGAACACAATTCCCCCTTCTGCTGCAGATCGCAGTAGTATATGTGGCACGAATAAATGAAATAATGGGAAGATGGTTTCCGGAATTGAATCTGGCGTTCAAATGAAAGCGATCCCCGGGGATATGACAGTCGATCGCAGGAACGGCCAAATCGAATGGTAAGCACTATATCGCAATATGTAGTATGGTGTCAACAGTAAAATTCAAGATGTGGTGTCATAAACGACAACGGTGCA